>NZ_JBIMJO010000039.1:0-2088 GCF_043674095.1 Streptococcus sp. A25 | reverse complement strand
TTTTTTCAAAAATTAGAAATTGTACTCAGACTAGAAAACTAGTGATTTAGATAAATCCTCTTGTAGTCCTAAGACTACTGCGATGATTTCCTAAAATCATACGTTTTCTTTAACGTCTTCGTAACTTAATTAAACTCATTAAATATTCACAGCGTTTTCGGTTTATTTTCTTGTTACTATTTCTATATGTACTTTCATACATAAAGGAATGTTTGATAGATATTCAATTTTCAATGGACAAGTTTAACAACTTCCGTTGTTAATGGAGCCTAGCGGGATCGAACCGCTGACCTCCTGCGTGCAAAGCAGGCGCTCTCCCAGCTGAGCTAAGGCCCCGTACACCTTATGTGTCTTGGGTAGGTTTTTAACAAAACCTCTCAAAATTAAAGAAGACTAACGTACAGGTTCCGTTTCCTTAGAAAGGAGGTGATCCAGCCGCACCTTCCGATACGGCTACCTTGTTACGACTTCACCCCAATCATCTATCCCACCTTAGGCGGCTGGCTCCTAAAAGGTTACCTCACCGACTTCGGGTGTTACAAACTCTCGTGGTGTGACGGGCGGTGTGTACAAGGCCCGGGAACGTATTCACCGCGGCGTGCTGATCCGCGATTACTAGCGATTCCGACTTCATGTAGGCGAGTTGCAGCCTACAATCCGAACTGAGACTGGCTTTAAGAGATTAGCTTGCCGTCACCGACTTGCGACTCGTTGTACCAGCCATTGTAGCACGTGTGTAGCCCAGGTCATAAGGGGCATGATGATTTGACGTCATCCCCACCTTCCTCCGGTTTATTACCGGCAGTCTCGCTAGAGTGCCCAACTAAATGATGGCAACTAACAATAGGGGTTGCGCTCGTTGCGGGACTTAACCCAACATCTCACGACACGAGCTGACGACAACCATGCACCACCTGTCACCTCTGCTCCGAAGAGAAACCCTATCTCTAGGGCGGTCAGAGGGATGTCAAGACCTGGTAAGGTTCTTCGCGTTGCTTCGAATTAAACCACATGCTCCACCGCTTGTGCGGGCCCCCGTCAATTCCTTTGAGTTTCAACCTTGCGGTCGTACTCCCCAGGCGGAGTGCTTAATGCGTTAGCTGCGGCACTGAGTCCCGGAAAGGACCCAACACCTAGCACTCATCGTTTACGGCGTGGACTACCAGGGTATCTAATCCTGTTCGCTCCCCACGCTTTCGAGCCTCAGCGTCAGTTACAGACCAGAGAGCCGCTTTCGCCACCGGTGTTCCTCCATATATCTACGCATTTCACCGCTACACATGGAATTCCACTCTCCCCTTCTGCACTCAAGTTTGACAGTTTCCAAAGCGTACTATGGTTAAGCCACAGCCTTTTACTTCAGACTTATCAAACCGCCTGCGCTCGCTTTACGCCCAATAAATCCGGACAACGCTCGGGACCTACGTATTACCGCGGCTGCTGGCACGTAGTTAGCCGTCCCTTTCTGGTAAGATACCGTCAAGTGAGAAACTTTCCACTCTTCTCACAGTTCTTCTCTTACAACAGAGCTTTACGATCCGAAAACCTTCTTCACTCACGCGGCGTTGCTCGGTCAGGGTTGCCCCCATTGCCGAAGATTCCCTACTGCTGCCTCCCGTAGGAGTCTGGGCCGTGTCTCAGTCCCAGTGTGGCCGATCACCCTCTCAGGTCGGCTATGTATCGTCGCCTTGGTGGGCCTTTACCCCACCAACTAGCTAATACAACGCAGGTCCATCTCATAGTGAAGCAGTTGCTCCTTTCAAGCATCTACCATGCGGTAAATACTGTTATGCGGTATTAGCTATCGTTTCCAATAGTTATCCCCCGCTATGAGGCAGGTTACCTACGCGTTACTCACCCGTTCGCAACTCATCCGGAAGAAGCAAGCTCCCTCCTTCAGCGTTCTACTTGCATGTATTAGGCACGCCGCCAGCGTTCGTCCTGAGCCAGGATCAAACTCTCATTAAAATTAGTTTGTCCGACTAAGCACTCTGGCTTATCCGTTTATTGTTTTTTGTCATTGACGATTTATATTTCTATAAATCACCCTGCACGTTTGGTTCGTCTTCTTTAATTTTCAAAGGTCTT
>NZ_JBIMJO010000038.1:0-2150 GCF_043674095.1 Streptococcus sp. A25 | reverse complement strand
GGCTCCTACCTATCCTGTACATGTGGTACAGATACTCAATATCAAACTGCAGTAAAGCTCCATGGGGTCTTTCCGTCCTGTCGCGGGTAACCTGCATCTTCACAGGTACTAAAATTTCACCGAGTCTCTCGTTGAGACAGTGCCCAAATCATTACGCCTTTCGTGCGGGTCGGAACTTACCCGACAAGGAATTTCGCTACCTTAGGACCGTTATAGTTACGGCCGCCGTTTACTGGGGCTTCAATTCAGATCTTCGCTTACGCTAAACCCTCCTCTTAACCTTCCAGCACCGGGCAGGCGTCACCCCCTATACATCATCTTACGATTTAGCAGAGAGCTGTGTTTTTGATAAACAGTTGCTTGGGCCTATTCACTGCGGCTGCCTTTAAGACAGCACCCCTTCTCCCGAAGTTACGGGGTCATTTTGCCGAGTTCCTTAACGAGAGTTCTCTCGCTCACCTGAGGCTACTCGCCTCGACTACCTGTGTCGGTTTGCGGTACGGGTAGAGTATGATACAACGCTAGAAGATTTTCTCGGCAGTGTGACGTCACTAACTTCGCTACTAAACTTCGCTCCCCATCACAGCTCAATGTTACAGATACAAGCATTTGACTCATATCACACCTCACTGCTTAGACGGGCTCTTCCAATCGCCCGCTTTAGTTAGCCTACTGCGTCCCTCCATCACTTCATACTCTAGTACAGGAATATCAACCTGTTGTCCATCGGATACACCTTTCGGTCTCTCCTTAGGTCCCGACTAACCCAGGGCGGACGAGCCTTCCCCTGGAAACCTTAGTCTTACGGTGGATGGGATTCTCACCCATCTTGCGCTACTCATACCGGCATTCTCACTTCTATACGCTCCAGCGCTCCTCACGGTACACCTTCATCGCCTATAGAACGCTCTCCTACCATACCACATTGTGGTATCCACAGCTTCGGTAATATGTTTTAGCCCCGGTACATTTTCGGCGCAGGGTCACTCGACTAGTGAGCTATTACGCACTCTTTGAATGAATAGCTGCTTCTAAGCTAACATCCTAGTTGTCTGTGCAACCCCACATCCTTTTCCACTTAACATATATTTTGGGACCTTAGCTGGTGGTCTGGGCTGTTTCCCTTTCGACTACGGATCTTAGCACTCGCAGTCTGACTGCCGACCATAAATCATTGGCATTCGGAGTTTATCTGAAATCAGTAAACCGAGATGGCCCCCTCATCCAAACAGTGCTCTACCTCCAAGATTCTTAATGTCGACGCTAGCCCTAAAGCTATTTCGGAGAGAACCAGCTATCTCCAAGTTCGTTTGGAATTTCTCCGCTACCCACAAGTCATCCAAGCACTTTTCAACGTGCCCTGGTTCGGTCCTCCAGTGCGTCTTACCGCACCTTCAACCTGCTCATGGGTAGGTCACATGGTTTCGGGTCTACGTCATAATACTAATGCGCCCTATTAAGACTCGGTTTCCCTACGGCTCCGTCTCTTCAACTTAACCTCGCATCATAACGTAACTCGCCGGTTCATTCTACAAAAGGCACGCTCTCACCCATTAACGGGCTCGAACTTGTTGTAGGCACACGGTTTCAGGTTCTATTTCACTCCCCTTCCGGGGTGCTTTTCACCTTTCCCTCACGGTACTGGTTCACTATCGGTCACTAGAGAGTATTTAGGGTTGGGAGATGGTCCTCCCAGATTCCGACGAGATTTCGCGTGTCTCGCCGTACTCAGGATACTGCTAGGTATAAAGACTATTTCAAATACGAGGCTGTTACTCTCTTTGGCCTACCTTCCCAGGTAGTTCTTCTATATTCTTTAAGTCCACATTGCAGTCCTACAACCCCGAAGAGTAAACTCTTCGGTTTGCCCTCCTGCCGTTTCGCTCGCCGCTACTAAGGCAATCGCTTTTGCTTTCTCTTCCTGCAGCTACTTAGATGTTTCAGTTCACTGCGTCTTCCTTCTACTAGTCTTAACAACTAGTGATGACAGGCATCAACCTGCCGGGTTCCCCCATTCGGACATCTCTGGATCTACGCTCACTTACAGCTCCCCAAAGCATTTCGTCGTTTGTCACGTCCTTCATCGGCTTCTAGTGCCAAGGCATCCACCGTGCGCCCTTATTAACTTAACCTTATTAACCTAATTTTTT
>NZ_JBIMJO010000037.1:0-2194 GCF_043674095.1 Streptococcus sp. A25 | reverse complement strand
CTCCAAAGTCCTATCGACTCTGGAACCTTTTTCTATTTACATGCTCTCTTAATTTTTTCCTTCCATGGCAAATAAGCCTCCAGCACCTCCTTTTTTGCGAGTGTCTCCTCATTAGGTAAGTGTTCTAGAAGATAGTTCATATATTTCTCTGCATCAAGTCCGTGTCGCTTAGCTGTTTCTAAAAGACTCAAAATGACAGCTGTTGACTTGGCTCCCTCAAAGCTTTGAGAGAATAGCCAATTTTTTCTGCCCATCACCAAGGTCTTCATAGCCCTCTCAGCCATATTGTTGGACAGGACTAGGTCACCGTCCGATAGAACGGTTCGGAAGGTGGTTTCGTATTTGAGGCTATACTCTATTGCAGTACCCAATTTGGAGCCTGGCAAGACAGCCTGTTCACGGCACCAATCAAAGAACTCGTCCATCAAGGGAGCCAACTCTGTCTGTCGTTTATGCAGTCGCTCCTCAGTAGACAAGTCAGCCCAGTCATTCTCCAGGGCAAATAGGCGGTCGCAATAAGCTAATCCCTTAGCTCCTAAAGAAGTTTTGTCTGTCTTCTTAGGAGTCGCCTCAAAAAACTTTCGTCTGACGTGAGCCCAACAGCCAACCAGCTGAGCCTTGTCTAATTGACGATAAGCACTCCACATGTCACAATGAACGTAGCCCGCATAGTCCCCAAGAAATTTCTCCACAACTAAGCCACTCCGTCGTTTGTCGTGATGATAGAGGGTGATACCCTTTTTCTCATGCTTACCAGACAAGAAGGTCCAGTAGAAGGTTAACTGGCTATCATTTTCTAAGACCTTGTAGGAGGTCTCATCCGCATGAAGAATAGGCTGCTCCAACAATTTCTCGTGCAACAGGTCATAAATTGGTTCGAAATAATACTGACTAGACTTGATGTGCCAGTTGGCTATTTCCTTCCGACTGATTGGCAGACCAAGCTTATGCCAGTCCTCTTCCTGACGGTAATTGGGCACCTTAAGATTGAACTTCTGATGAATAGTATGGGCGATAATAGAAGCCGAACCCAAGCTGTGTGCCAAAGGTGCCTTAGGAACGGGAGCCTTGATAATCTTATCGCTTAGATTCTTCTGACTACATGCCTGACACTTGTATGCGTGTTGAACATGGTCAATCCGCTTTAATTGTGCGGGAATAAAGACCAACTCTTGTCGTTGAACAGTAGAACCAATCTCTTTCAACTGTCCATGACAGTCTGGACAAGTGCAGTCTTCGCCCTGCAATTCGTGATGAACAATCTCTGGAGTGAACTGACTAAAAATAGCCTGACGAACTCCCTTAGCTTTCTTGCGTTTATAGGTAATCGTTTCTGTTTCAACTGGGTAAGTCAGCTTCTTCTTCAGGGAGACTTTCCTCCCCAAACAAGCTCAGCTGACCGGGTTGATACACAACCTTCTCTGATGATTTTCCGTAGAGTTTCTGTCTCAGATACTCAACCTGTTCACGAAGGAGAGTGAGTTCATTAGCCATCATCTCTATCGTTTTTGACTGTGTTTCAATAATTTTTTCTAGTGATGACATAACCAATCTCCTTCTTTTTGTCTTATTATACACAAAGAAAAGCCATGATTTCAATAGAAATCACGACTTTTTGAAACATTTATTTTTGGACTGATAGAAAAACCTTTCATGAGCCAGTCCACCTGTTCGGAAGTGAGGGCTTTAACCTCCTCTTCATTGTTTGGCCAGGTCAATTTCCCATTTTCAAAACGTTTATACAATAACCAAAATCCCTGTCCATCCCAGTAAAGAGCTTTGAACCGGTCTTTTCGACCTCCGCAGAAGAGATAGACCTGACCTGAAAAGGGATCCAGATTGAATTGACTTTTGACAAGGTAGGCGAGAGAATCAATCCCTTGACGCATATCTGTTTTCCCGCAAACCAAATAGACTTGACCTAAATCACTGAGCCGGATTGTCATAGAACAGTACCTTATCCAAGATTGTTTCCAATACCTCTTGGTTGATAGAGTGAAAGAAAGTGAGTTCTACTTTTTCGAGACGAATCTTCATCAGAATATCGTTTCTGCCTTTCTTCTCAAAGTGTCTAGATTGGGGAACAGTCAATGGGACGATGGGCTGTGACATAATAAATCCTCCAGTTTTGTTTTTCTAACAGTATACTGGAGGAGGGAGTGAGTAGATAGATACCTTGTTATTGGGCGGTTAC
>NZ_JBIMJO010000036.1:0-3406 GCF_043674095.1 Streptococcus sp. A25 | reverse complement strand
TTGACGATTTATATTTCTATAAATCACCCTGCACGTTTGGTTCGTCTTCTTTAATTTTCAAAGGTCTTATCGTCTCTTGCGACAACTATATCAGTATATCACATCCCTGATTTCCTGTCAACTACTTTTTGAAACTTTTTTTCGTTTATCCTTCATCAACAGTCCCTCGCGAGACAACTTCATTATTCTATCATCTATAGCTAATACTGTCAATAGCTTTTGAACACTTTTTTGAAAAAAATAAGCCGGTCATGTGACCAGCTTAGTGATTAGCGTGTTGGAACGTAATTTAGTTCATCTTTATGTTCTGCAAGGAAGTCTCCGAGCTCTGACTCAGGGATTTCACGGAGGTAGAGGTTGGCACGAATGGTTACGTCATCTTCACGACAAGTTGAGAGAACCAGGTAGTTGTCTGATGCTTTAATCTCAATATTATCATTTTTTGCTACTGCACCTTCACGAACTGCTGTCAACTGCTCTTCGAACTGTTGGTCGCTATCGAAACTTGTGCGATAGAAGGCTGTCGACTCATGAACAATAATCATGAAAGCGGCCTGATAGTAATGAACTTTTTCAGGTGTTCGAACGACTACATAAGGATGTGCATCAAAGTAGGCTTGGTCATCATAGAAGTTAACATCGTTAAACATGCGGCTATCTGGTACTTTAGATCCACGTGCGTGTCCAAAGAGCCAGGTTAACTTGTCGCTGAAGTCCGTCTTGTTGTCCATATCCATGAAGACTGTTCCCATATATGGGTCTTCACCTGAACCATCAAAGAGTTTCGATAGGTAGGTTGTGTTATCTCCGCTATAAACAACCGGCTCATCTAGGTTGGTACCTGGAGCATAGACATAGGCAATGGTATCTGGGTTAATAGCTTTGAGACCATCGAATTGTTCTTTTAAGGCCGCTTTTTCTTCTTCTGAAATTTGGTAAGAAGCGGAAGAAGATGATGATGCCTGTTGACTAGAGCTTGGTTGATTATTTGTTGAGGCTGTATTGTTTTTACTACCTTGAAGGCCGAAGAAAGCTGAAAGGGCAATCCCAGCAACAGCTAGAAAGGCTAACAAGGCTACTATATATTTTTTGTTTTTTGTATTCTTCATAAATCACCTAAAAAATAAAGTTGCCCGAGGGCAACTTTATCTATGATAGCTTAGACTAATTATTTAGCTGCGCTTGTTTTTGGAAGTGTTTTAGAACCAGTACCAGTTTTAGCTGCTGCTACAGTTTTAGCTGCTGGTTTAGCTGCTGTGTTGCTAGGTGCAGTTACTTCAGCGCCTGCTTCAGCTTGTTTTACTTGCTCTTGAGTCAAACCACCGTTGATAGCTTTGTTGTATGCTGCTTCTTTAGCTGCTACTGCTGCTGCCAATTCTGCTTGAGCTTTATTAAAGTCAGCTTGTGCTTCTGCTACAGCTTTGTCTGCTTTAGCTTTAGCTTCCTTAGCTTTTGTAGTAACATCAGCCAATGTATCTTTAGCTTCTTGTTGTTTAATTCCGTATTCAAAGTCTGCTGCTGTTACTGCTGCATTGTATTTAGTTGCATCAGCTGGGTAGTCATTAGCTGCTTTAATTTTAGCGTTTTCCCATTCAGTGTTAACTGCATCAAGAGCTGCTTGAGCTGCTGCTACCTTTGCATCTTCAGCAGTGTAAACTGTATCACGATCTTCTTGTGCCTGGCTCAAGATATGTGCTGTTGTTTCAGAAGCGATTTTTGCAGAAGCTGCATTTGCATATGCCAAAGCATACTCACGTCCCAATTCAGCAACGATAGCGTCAGCTTTTTGTGACTCAACGTTGTAAGTAGGGTTGTTTGCCAATGTAGTAGCTGCTGGAGCTGCTGCTGCAACCAATGCTGCAACTGTAGCCAAAGTTACGAATGTTTTTTTCATGATAAAAAACTCCTTATGTTTTTCTTTTATTTTATTACTGCCACTGCAGATACCTATATTATAAGCTGATTTTTTATCTATGTCAAGAGTTTTTTAAAAAAATTTAAGGATTTTTTTAGAAAAGTTTTTTGTGATTATTTGATATGAATGGATAGGGTGTAACTATGACAACTATATTGAGTGATTTACCTTACTAAAAAGAAAGACTATTATCTTATCTTAAATTATCTTTTGGCTTTATAGTTGTTCTTGATTAAGCTCCGGTTTCTAATTGACTGCGGAGCTGGGCGATGGTTGTGAGGGGAGTGCTGTCAATTCTGCTATATCCTCGTCCGACATGTGCTTAGTAAGCATGTTGCGCGCTATTGAGTAGCTGGCTTGAAGTTGACCTTCTTTACGACCTTCTTCTCTTGCCCAGTAGATTCTACTATAATTAACTTCTAGAATATCTAGTTCGTCATTGAACATGGCTTGTTCCTCAATTATTGGTTAGTAGCTCGCCTTGGAGCTCGTGAATTTGGGACAGGGAAAGACCCGTACTTTGGGCAATGAGCTCTGGGGATAGGTTGGCTGACAATAAATTGCGTGCTATCGAGTAGCTGGCTTGAAGTTGACCTTCTTCGCGACCTTCTTCACGACCTTCTTCGCGACCTTCTTCTCTTGCCCAGTAGATTCTACTATAATTAACTTCTAGAATGTCTAATTCGTCATTGAACATGGCTTGTTCCTCAACTATTGGTTAGTAGCTCACCTTGGAGCTCATGAATTTGGGACAGGGATAGACCCGTACTTTGGGCAATGAGCTCTGGGGATAGGTTGGCTGACAATAAATTGCGTGCTATCGAGTAGCTGGCTTGAAGTTGACCTTCTTCTCGACCTTCTTCTCTGCCTTCTTCTCTGCCTTCTTCACGACCTTCTTCGCGACCTTCTTCTCTTGCCCAGTAGATTCTACTATAATTAACTTCTAGAATGTCTAATTCGTCATTGAACATGGCTTGTTCCTCAACTATTGGTTAGTAGCTCGCCTTGGAGCTCGTGAATTTGGGACAGGGAAAGACCCGTACTTTGCGCAATGAGCTCTGGGGATAGATTGGCTGACAATAAATTGCGTGCTATCGAGTAGCTGGCTTGAAGTTGACCTTCTTCTCTACCTTCTTCGCGACCTTCTTCTCTTGCCCAGTAGATTCTACTATGATTAACTTCTAGAATGTCTAATTCGTCATTGAACATGGCTTGTTCCTCAACTATTGGTTAATAGCTCGCCTTGGAGCTCGTGAATTTGGGACAGGGAAAGACCCGTACTTTGGGCAATGAGCTCTGGGGATAGGTTGGCTGACAATAAATTGCGTGCTATCGAGTAGCTGGCTTGAAGTTGACCTTCTTCTCTGCCTTCTTCACGACCTTCTTCTCTGCCTTCTTCACGACCTTCTTCTCTACCTTCTTCGCGACCTTCTTCTCTTGCCCAGTAGATTCTACTATGATTAACTTCTAGAATGTCTAATTCGTCATTGA
>NZ_JBIMJO010000035.1:0-5109 GCF_043674095.1 Streptococcus sp. A25 | reverse complement strand
AATTAAAAGGACTTAGTCCTGTCCAATACAGAACTAAATCCTTTCAATAATTATTTGTCCAATTTTTTGGGGTCAGTTCAAATTGAGTCTTATTTTCAACTCATCATCCTCTCTGAAGAGGTTGGGCTATCTAAACCAGATACAACTATTTTCACACTTGCCTTGCAAAAAGTAAACATCCCTGCAGATAGAGTTGTCTATGTTGGTGATAGGTATGATAATGATATTCTACCTGCTAAATCTTTGGGAATGTGGACTGTACGAATACTGACAGGTTTTGGGAAGCATGCCAGTGAAAATGAAAAATTGAAGAGTGATTGGGTAATTCCTTCATTGCAGGAGATAACAAATATGTTTGAACAAACAAAAAACTAGACTGAACATTCTCAGCCTAGTTTTTACATGTATTAGAACAAGCCTTTAACTTTATCTAAAAGACCGTTAACGCCTTCAGAACCTGACAACAAGCCTTTTGCTTGCTCCAAGTATTCGCCGAAGTTGTCTTTGTTTTCTTCTATGAATTGTTTTGCACCGTCAAAGTCTTTGTTGGCAATCAAGTCTTTTACTTCGTTAAACAAATCTACTGGATTCATAATCTCACCTCCTATTTGTCTATTAAACCAAAAATAGAGCGATTTCACAATTATTTTGAATTATGGATGAAAGGTCACGCAGACAGCTTCTGGAACCAGGAAATCATAGGATAGTTCTGTTAATCGACCTGTCTCTTCATCACGGGCAAAGACAGTCGCATTGTCAGAGTCTTGGTGGACTGCAACCAGGAATTTTTCATCTGGGCTGAGGGCAAAATCACGTGGTGTTTTGCCATTAGTTGGGACAATTTCGACTAGCTCAAGGCTGGCATCACCCAAGGTCTTGTAGACAGCAATGGAGTCGTGACCGCGGTTAGAACCGTAGACAAATTTCCCGTCCCTACTGATGCGAATAGCAGCTGTGCCATTGAAACCAGTGTGGTCAGCTGGCAGGGTCGAGATGGTCTGCATGTGTTCAAATTGACCAAGACCGTCGTAAATCAAAACTTCAATGGTCGAATTGAGTTCGCAAATCAGATAGGCAATTTTTGCGTGGTGGTGGAAGACAATGTGCCGTGGTCCTGCCCCAGGAGCAGAAGAATAGCTACCTACTTGTTCCAATTTACCTTGGTCAGATACCTTGTAGCTGATGACCTGGTCCGTTCCCAAATCGCAGGTTACCAATAACTTATCTGGTGTCAAATCCGCAAAGTGAACATGAGGAGATGCTTGGTTTTCATGAGGACCAGACCCTTCATGTTGCGCCTGGTCTGCCAGTTCCAGAGAACCGTCTTCTAAACGTTTGTAGACCAAGACCTGTCCCTTATGGTAATTGGCACCATAGACCAAATTGCGCTCTTCGTCAAATGCAACATAACAATGGGGAGCCCCTTCTTCAACGACATGGTTGAGTGGTTGGAAATCAGCTGTAAAGGCAGCAATCCCTCCCTGACCGTTTTCTGCGCCAACGGAGTAAAGTCGTCCCTCTGCATCGAAAGCAATGTAAGTTGGGTTTGGCTCTTCAGCGACCAATTCTAATTGAGCCAGTGAGCCAGTTTCAGGATTGAAGTTAGCCTTATAAATCCCTTTTGAGTCTCTTTTGGTGTAGGTTCCGAAATAAATGTTCATTTGTTTCTCCTTATCTAGTGATTGTTTAAATTATACCACAATTCTGCATGAAAAAATTTCTTGGACATGATTTCCAGCATAAATTTTCGGCATTTACATGGTACAATAGTAGAAAAAGGAAAGGTAGAAATGAGATGGACGAGAAAGATCAAAAGTTTAGTGTGACCTGGTTTTTTAGATGGTTTATTAACAATCAGGCGGTGACTTTTTTCCTAGTGACCCTGCTGATTAGTCTGACCATTCTTGTATTTTCTAAGATTAGTTTTTTGTTAAAACCGATAGGTAGTTTTGTGGAGATTATTCTCTTGCCTATGCTGTTGACAGGCTTGCTTTATTATCTCCTAAATCCCATTGTGGATTGGTTGGAGAAGAGGAAGGTTTCCAGAACGATTGGTATTTCCATTGTTTTTGTTCTGATTGGACTGCTTTTAGTTTGGGGCTTGGCAGTAGCAATTCCAAATATCCAGGAACAGGTAGTTTCATTTGTGCAAAATCTGCCTGCAAACATTCAAAAGCTAGAGCTACAGTTAACCTCCTTGTTGCAGGATAAGCGGTTTGAACAATTCCGACCGACGGCCCTTCAGGCGATCAATCAGGTCAATGATCAGATTATTTCCTTTGCTCAGCGATTTTCATCCAGCGCGGTCAACTGGGCTAGTCATTTGATTTCAACGGCATCGCAGATTATTGTGGCGGTCTTGATTATGCCCTTTATCCTCTTTTATCTCCTGCGAGATGGTAAGGGGCTCAATGCTTATATCACCCAATACTTGCCGACCAAGTGGCGGGCGCCCATTGGAACCGTTTTGTCGGATGTCAATAGCCAGCTGTCCAACTATGTGCGCGGTCAGGTGACGGTGGCCATGATTGTGGCTCTCATGTTTTCCATCATGTTCTCCATCATTGGTCTCAGCTATCCTGTGACCCTGGGGATTTTGGCTGGTTTTCTCAATCTAATCCCTTATCTGGGTTCCTTCTTGGCTATGATTCCGGCTGTCATTTTGGGCTTGATTGCAGGTCCCTTCATGCTGGTCAAGGTCTTGATTGTCTTTATGATTGAGCAAACCATTGAAGGTCGATTTGTGACGCCTTTGATCATCGGTTCTTCCTTGAACATCCACCCTATTACCATTCTCTTTGTCCTTTTGACTTCAGGGCAGATGTTTGGGGTGCTGGGCGTTCTTTTGGGAATTCCTATCTATGCCTCTATCAAGGTCTTGGTCAAGGCAGCCTTTGAATGGTACAAGGTTTATAGCGAATTATACGAAGAAGATACAATAGAGAGTTTAGAAGCGAATAATGAACAATAGTGAAAAGATGCTGGCTTGTTTGGACCAGCAGGATTTGGATAAAGCCAATAAATATTTCAAGCGGGCCTTGGTCCGGGACGATGAAGAGACGCTCTTGGCCCTGGCTGCCTACCTGGAGTCCATTGGATTTCTCCCCCAGGCGGCGGAGATTTATGGGAAATTGCAGAGTCAATACCCAGAAGTGGCTATCAATTTGGCTCAGATTGCCTTTGAAGATGGCTTGGTCGAAGAGGCTTTTGGTTATCTGGAGGCCATTTCTGAGCGCCACCCTGCCTACTTAGAGGCACTCTTGGTCAAGGCAGATTTGTACCAGGCAGAGGGCCTATCGGATGTAGCCCGTGAAAAATTGCTGGAGGCTAGTCACCTGTCGGATGAGCCCATTATCACTTTTGGACTAGCTGAGTTGGACATGGAATTGGAAAATTTCAAGGAAGCTGTTTCCCTCTACGCCCAGCTGGACAATCGGGAAATCTACGAATTGACTGGGGTGTCGACCTATCAGCGGATTGGTCTAGCCTATGCTAGTCTGGGCAAGTTCGAGGCGGCTGTCGAATTTCTGGAAAAGGCTGTGGAGCTGGAATATGATGACCAGACGGTTTTTGAGTTGGCAGCTCTGCTATTTGAACAAGAAGAATACCAGAAGGCTAATCTCTACTTTAAGCAGCTAGATACCATCAATCCTGACTTTGAGGGCTATGAGTACGCCTATGGGCAGTCTCTCCATGCGGAACACCAGTTGGAGGCGGCTCTGGCCATGACCCAGCAAGGCCTGGCCAAAAATGACTTTGATGCCAATCTGCTCCTGCAGGCTTCCCAGTATGCCTATGAATTGCATGATGAGGCGGCGGCAGAGGACTTCCTGCTGCGGGCCCGGGAGGTCATTGATGATGAGAATGAAGTGGCCTTGCGCTTGACCAATCTTTATTTGGAGCAGGAGCGCTATGAGGAAGTATTGCCATTCTTGACCGATGACTTGGACAATGTCCTGGCCCGTTGGAATATTGCCAAGGCCAATATGTCTTTGGAAGAAGTGGAGCAGGCTTTGGCTATCTTTGATGACTTGGTTGCAGATTTGGCAGACAATCCAGAATTTTTGGCGGATTATGTGGAGGCTTTACGGCTTATGGGGCGGGCTGAGGATGCGCGTGTCCAGGCTGGTCGGTATTTGAGCCTGGTGCCAGATGATTTGGCCATGCAAGAATTTTTGAATGAAGAGTAGGATATGCAAGTAAATCGATTATTTCAATACAATACCTTAGGGGCTCTCATGGCTGGTCTTTACGGTGGTTCCTTGACGGTCGGTGAGCTCTTGGAACACGGTGATTTGGGGCTGGGGACCTTGGACTCTATCGACGGAGAATTGATTGTACTAGATGGCAAGGCCTATCAGGCCAAGGGAGCAGGGGATAAGCCGCAAGTGGTGGAGGTTCCTGCTGATATGAAGGTACCCTATGCAGCGGTTATTTTCCACGAAGCTGAGGTCATTTTCAAGCAGCGCTTTGAGATGACCAGTGAGGAGCTGCAGGCAAGAATTGAGTCCTATTATGACGGGGAGAATCTTTTCCGTTCGATTAAGATTAAGGGGACCTTTTCTCGCATGCACGTCCGCATGATTCCCAAGTCAGCCTCCAGCGTTCGGTTTGCGGAGGTGGCCAGCCACCAGCCTGAATACACGGCTGAGGATATTTCGGGCACCATTGTAGGTATCTGGACACCGGAAATTTTCCACGGCGTCAGCGTAGCGGGTTACCACCTGCACTTTATCTCAGATGATTTGACCTTTGGCGGCCACGTTATGGACTATGTTATCGCCCAGGGCAATGTGGAAGTGGGGGCAGTCGATCAGCTGGACCAACGCTTCCCAATCCAAGACCGCCAGTACCTCTTTGCGAAATTTAATGCCAAGGAAGTGCGAGAGGATATAGAGAAGGCGGAGTGACGTTTCTAAATGAGAATAAGAAGGAAAGAATTCGACTTACAGGTGGAATTCTTTTTTCGTGCGATAGGTACAGTGGTGTGAGAGGAGCTAGTGATGATTCTCCTAATTTTACACAAACTTTAGTAACCGCCCAATAACAAAGTATATTGAAAAGGCTCCAAAGTCCTATCGACTCTGGAACCTTTTTCTATTTACATGC
>NZ_JBIMJO010000034.1:0-5340 GCF_043674095.1 Streptococcus sp. A25 | reverse complement strand
TATTATTGGGAATCCCAGATTAAATCATAGATACCGTAAGGGATTTTATTCTTTATTTAAAACTTTGCAACAGAACCATTTTTTATATTTATTCTTAGTACGTCTTTCTAATTTTCCCCATTCTTCTTCATCATTCAACAACATAAAAACCATTGCTCTATCAGAAGTACGTTCGATAGTTTTCCAATCTGGTTGTAATATATGTAAATCATTAAAACAATCGTTCCAATAATCAACCATATCTCTTTTTAATTCAATTTTTATTTTTATTATTTTTAATCTCTTTAAATATCTTTACGCACGTATATAGACTTCATAATTTTAAAATTATATAGACTTCACAACACAATATTTCGGTACAACTTCCATGTAAAGTATATCCTATGCGTTCTTAAGCTAGCTGCTGTTAGTGCTTCTCATTGCACCCTGGTTATAAAAGCCATACTCACAAACCTCTTCACCAAAACTCTTTACATCTCTAATATAGAACTCTATCTAGCGAACTTTTAGAAAAGATATAAAACATCAGAGTATGGACAGTTGCGGATGTACTTCAGAAAAGATTAGATGTCTAAAAAGCTTGTAGTTAAAGCTTTTTAGACATCTAAATCTAGGTACTAAAACAATTCATCCAGTAAAATATAATATTTTATTTTCTCCCAATCAGGCTTGATCCCCAGTAAGTCAAAAAATAGCTCGACATACTGTTCTTCCCCGATATCCTCCCTGATCGACCGGACGCAGAAGGCAATGTCATACCACTTGTCCGCCCTGCCGCTTCTCCCAAGATCAATAAAGCCACTTACTTTGCCATCTTTCACAAAGATGTTGCTGTCTCCCAGGTCGCCGTGGGAAAAGACAAGTTCCTCTTCGGGCTTTTCCGTCTTTAAAAAATCATACAGCTCGCGCGGATCTTTAAATGGAGTGTCTTCTTCCCAGTTTTCGCAATCCACATCGGCCAGATCGTTATTCAGTAAGTAATCCAATTCGGCTAAGCGGCTGTCTAAGCTATTCGTATAGGGACAATCCGATATGTCGATGGAGTGAAAGAGCCTGATGCACTCCGCATACAGCTCGATAATCTTTTCAGGGCTTTGTTCATCTTCATACTCTTCCGAGCAAAGGACGCCATCGGCCTCACTCATGAGCAGATTGCTCCAGCCATCATGCCGTTCAAAGTGCAGGACCTTTGGAACAGGCAGCTTTCCTTCCAGCCATAGCATCATGTCCTTTTCCCGTTCCACATCATAGGTGGTCCCTTTATACCGGCTGTCCGTCATTTTTAAATATAGGTTTTCATTTTCTCCCACCAGCTTATATACCTTAGCAGGAGACATTCCTTCCGTATCTTTTACGCAGCGGTATTTTTCGATCAGTTTTTTCAATTCCGGTGATATTCTCATTTTAGCCATTTATTATTTCCTTCCTCTTTTCTACAGTATTTAAAGATACCCCAAGAAGCTAATTATAACAAGACGAACTCCAATTCACTGTTCCTTGCATTCTAAAACCTTAAATACCAGAAAACAGCTTTTTCAAAGTTGTTTTCAAAGTTGGCGTATAACATAGTATCGACGGAGCCGATTTTGAAACCACAATTATGATAGAATTTACAAGCTATAAGGTTATTGTCCTGGGTTTCAAGCATTAGTCCATGCAAGTTTTTATGCTTTGCCCATTCTATAGATATATTGATAAGCGCGCTGCCTATGCCTTGCCCCCTGAAATCCTTACATACGGCGATATCTTCTATATAAGCGTACCGGTTCCAATTTTTTCGCAGTTTAACTTTTCCGACGCATTTATCGTTATGGTAGTAAAGATATATTATCTTATCAGTATTGTCAATATATTCAAGGCAATCTGCCTCCTCATCCTCTTCATCCTCTTCGTCTTGGTAGCTTTTTAAATATGGCGCTTCATAGAGTAATTCTGTAAAGGTCCAATTCTCGTTTTCATACCTCGGTATAATCTTACCTATCACCTCAAATGGTTCGCTGGGTTTATCGATATCTTTCAGGTGCCCTGCTTTCATTTCTGTAATCACTGTTCCCGCCTCTCTTCTATATCAGCGGCATATGTGCTATCCAGGCAGCCGGTTTTACCAGTGTATTTTTTATACATGTCCCTGGTATATTTTGTTATATTCCTATCATACTCCGGATAGGCATAATGAAGCCTTTCCGCCACCTCACCGGATACCGCCCTGAACAATTGATGGCATAGAAATAATGCTTCCCATATGTTTTCATAGGAATCCATCCGGTAGGTGGACAAAAGTTTCTCCCACAAATCCTCGGATATATACCTTTCAATAAACTTATAGTTCTTGCCTACACTTAATTTAAAGCCTGTTTCGATGCCGACCTTCCATGATATCATTCTCAGCAGCTCATGGCGAACAATCTGATTAAAATGATCAATAGCAAATAAAATTTCCTTACGGCACAATCCTTTAATAACATAAGGTGTTACATTCCAAAATTCATTGCAGCAATCATCATACTCCCTTGCGCTTGGCTTTCTTACATGATAATCTATATCAGTCGGAACTATGTCCCTTTTAATTCTACAATCTTTATCAATTAGAACCTTTATTAATTTATCGCCCTTTAGGTAATTATCTAACTCTTCCAAGGGCAATAAGGTAAGATCAATTTTATTGTAATCATCAAATAGCATAAGATAGGAAAATCCCTTTTCTTCAGGTGGGAATAATTCCATATCCTCCGGCTTTTGCATCATTATTATATTCCCAAATTGATTAAGCCAGTCATCATTAGATATAAACGGTTCTATATCACTTACAAAATATGTAATATCATAATCCTGAAATTCATCTTTATGTATATTAATATTTGCGCGTGACCCCTCAAGGGTCACAATTCGAATACGTTCATCCTGTTCTGCTAAAGAAAGTACTAAATCCATCATTTCTTTTTCTGATCTCATTTACATACTCCTCGTTTATTTTTTCTATATTATTACATCTTCTTTTTTGCCGATACAATCAGCATCATTGGGCGTCGCATTTCATCCGCCATCCCCGGAATATCCATCATGTTCTCTGGCGGCTGTGGCTCCACAATCTGATTTATTATAAAACTATTTGAAAGCAGTGTATTTAGATATGTGGTCAGTGTTCTATGATATTTTGTAACCTTCAATAAGGCTTACCCAGACAAGTTTGCGCCAGTAGAAGACTAACCAAGGATTGTGGGAAAGATTACTGGAAATTTTATGCCTATTGAACAGTAAAAACCTCTGAAGTTACTCTTGACTTCAGAGGATTATTTTTATGAAATTTTTATATATTGAATAACAGATTCAAACCCTTGTCGAATAGTTTCAATATCTGTTTCTGGAGCTTGTAAATCAATTATTTTTGTCATATTCCATCTCATCTTCAGTTACCCACATATGATTCTTAACTTCTTTTTGACCATTGGTTGGAGTGTAATTAACAACGTAAACAGTTCTTGTAATAGATTTATCTACTTTTGCTTCAGCTCCCATCATCCCATCCATGTGATCGGCATTCAAGATAACAGTATCGCCCTCATTTGCTACAGTCTTAGTATCTTTTAACTCTTCTTGTACTACCCATCGATGATTCTTAACCATTGGTCCCCCAGTTTTTGGCTTATAGCTTACTTCATAAATTGTAGTATCAAAGGCTCCTACAACTTGAGCTTTTGCACCTTTCATCCCTTTCATATGATCGCCTAGCAGTATAACATTACTTCCCACCGGGAATTTAGGGTGCGCAGCATCTTTCATTGAAGAAGGAACCATACCTTCATGATTCATTCCCTCATGATTCATTCCCTCCATACTATTCATTTTACTAGACGCTATAGAAGTCGATTCCTCGTTTGTACTTTTAGAATTATTCGATTCACTTTGATTGCTACACGCTCCTAAAAATACAATAATTCCAAGACTTACAAATACTAATTTTATCATCTTTTTCACTGTGTTCATCCTCCTTTAATTAATCACATTTAAGTCATCTCATAAATTTGTAATCCAAAAACTTCTTTTTTAATTGTAGCTATTGATAAGTCCTTCTTAGAAAAGATTACTACAGAATTTGATAAGATATCTAAATGAACTTTTTCGATACTATCTATTGAAATCAGTTGAAAAAATATTTTTTGACCAACATTCACATATTAGTTTAGCATTTTTTATCTATTTTTGAAATAAATAACTCTCCTCCTTTATTGAAATGGTAACTTTATAACAAATTTAGTTCTTAGACCTAATTTACTTTTTACAGTTATACTACCTTTATGCGCTTCAACAAAGCTCTTTTCAATACCTTTCCTCCTTTCGACAGACTACAATTGTAGTCGATTGATTACATTTGTAATTATATCATCAAAAAAAATGAGCTGTCAAGAAAAATATTCTCGACAGTTTTTTAATGTTTAAAAAATTCAAGAAGTAGGTGCAAAGTTCCTCTGTTGAAGCAATACGGTTTCTGATACCCCAGCGAACCGTCTCGATAAAACAGACACCGATAAGCTCCTGATAATATTCAATAGGTACATTACCCTTCTGGTATCCACTCTTTTGCATCAAGGTTGGATACAGTTGCTCTTTTAGATACGTTCGTAGTACTCTATGAAAGTAGGGAATTTCAGCTATTCTATAAGTCTACCTCAGTTCCTTCCAGGAAGCGAACGGTTATCTCTCCTTCAAGCCCTATCCTGATATGGTCTAGCACTCGGCACATATCTGAGTGATTGAAGTCTGTCTGCTCCTGCCTAATCAGGTCACTCAATGCTATGCTGTAGTGCTTATCAAGCAGGCGATTCTCTTCTAAGATTTTCTCCCACTTGCCCTCAAGCAAATCAATGTTCTCGCTCAGTATCTCTAACGCCTTTAGGAAAATCTGCTCAAGTGTCGCTTCATCCAAATGGCTACTGTAACACCCTTCAACTCCCTTGATGCGATAGCGGTTGTTACATTGCCAAACTTTACGTTTCCCTCGGCTGGTTGCCCAATTCTTTCGACCAAAGGCAGACCCACAGGCTTGGCAGAAAACCTTGGTGGTAAATGGGTTGTCCTCACTCTGCATGATATAAGACTTGAGTTGATGTTCCTCTCGATAAGTTTTGCGTCTAGCTATTTCCAGTTGAACAGTCTCCCAAATCTCCTCATCAATAATACCTTCGTGGCTATCTTCCACATAGTATTGATTGACTTGTCCATCATTTTGAATAGTTGTTATCCTAGTTGATTAAAAAAATCTCTGATTTCCTCATCTTTTATAAAATAATATATAATTTTCCCCTCTCTTCTAGTGTCCAAGATGTTTTGATTGGCTAGTTT
>NZ_JBIMJO010000033.1:0-5565 GCF_043674095.1 Streptococcus sp. A25 | reverse complement strand
TCTGAATCAGTATCAGAGTCAATCAGCGAATCAGTATCCGAGTCCGTTTCTGAATCAATCTCAGAATCAGTTTCTGAATCGATCTCAGAATCAGTTTCTGAATCAGTATCCGAGTCCGTTTCTGAATCAGTATCCGAGTCAGTCAGCGAATCAATTTCTGAGTCAATCTCCGAGTCTGTATCAGAATCAATCTCAGAATCCATTTCTGAGTCCGTATCAGAATCAGTAAGCGAATCAGTATCAGAGTCAGTTTCAGAATCAATTTCTGAGTCAGTATCAGAATCAGTATCAGAGTCAATTTCTGAATCAGTATCAGAATCAATCTCTGAATCCGTATCTGAGTCAGTATCAGAATCAATCTCTGAATCAGTCTCTGAATCAGTATCTGAGTCAATTTCTGAGTCAGTATCAGAATCAGTGTCTGAGTCAATTTCTGAATCAGTATCTGAGTCAATTTCTGAATCAGTATCTGAGTCAATCTCAGAATCAGTGTCTGAGTCAATCTCTGAATCAGTATCAGAATCAATCTCAGAATCAGTGTCTGAATCAGTATCTGAGTCAATCTCTGAATCAGTATCAGAGTCAGTAAGCGAATCAATCTCAGAATCAGTGTCTGAGTCAATTTCTGAATCAGTATCAGAATCAGTGTCTGAGTCAATTTCTGAGTCAGTAAGCGAGTCAATTTCAGAATCAGTGTCTGAGTCAGTATCAGAATCAATCTCAGAATCAGTGTCTGAGTCAGTAAGCGAATCAGTATCAGAATCTACCTCTGAGTCAGTCTCAGAATCAGTGTCTGAGTCAGTATCAGAATCAATCTCAGAATCAGTGTCTGAGTCAGTAAGCGAATCAGTATCAGATTCAGTGTCTGAGTCAGTATCAGAGTCAATTTCTGAATCAGTATCAGAATCAATCTCTGAATCCGTATCTGAGTCAGTATCAGAATCAATCTCTGAATCAGTCTCTGAATCAGTGTCTGAGTCAATTTCTGAGTCAGTATCAGAATCAGTATCAGAATCAGTGTCTGAGTCAATCTCAGAATCAGTATCAGAATCAATCTCTGAGTCAGTAAGCGAATCAGTGTCTGAGTCAATTTCTGAGTCAGTATCAGAATCAGTGTCTGAGTCAATCTCTGAATCAGTGTCTGAGTCAATCTCTGAATCAGTCTCTGAGTCAATTTCTGAGTCAATCTCAGAATCCGTATCTGAGTCAGTATCAGAATCAATCTCTGAATCGGTCTCTGAGTCAATTTCTGAGTCAATTTCTGAGTCAGTATCAGAATCAGTATCAGAGTCAATTTCTGAATCAGTATCAGAGTCAATTTCTGAATCAGTGTCTGAGTCAATTTCTGAATCAGTCTCTGAGTCAATTTCTGAATCAGTATCAGAATCAATCTCTGAGTCAGTATCAGAATCAGTGTCTGAGTCAGTCTCAGAATCAGTAAGCGAATCAGTGTCTGAGTCAGTATCGGAATCAGTGTCTGAGTCCCTTTCAGAATCAATTTCTGAGTCAATTTCAGAATCAGTGTCTGAGTCAATTTCAGAATCAGTGTCTGAATCAGTCTCTGAGTCAATTTCTGAATCAGTATCAGAATCAATCTCAGAATCAGTAAGTGAATCAGTGTCAGAGTCAATTTCTGAATCAGTCTCTGAGTCAATCTCTGAATCAGTGTCAGAGTCAATTTCTGAATCAGTGTCTGAGTCAATTTCTGAATCAGTCTCTGAGTCAATCTCTGAATCAGTGTCTGAGTCAATCTCTGAATCAGTATCAGAATCAATCTCAGAATCAATCTCAGAATCAGTGTCTGAGTCAGTGTCTGAATCAGTCTCTGAGTCAATCTCTGAATCAGTATCAGAGTCAGTAAGCGAATCAATCTCAGAATCAGTGTCTGAGTCAATTTCTGAGTCAGTAAGCGAGTCAATTTCAGAATCAGTGTCTGAGTCAGTATCAGAATCAGTGTCTGAGTCAGTATCAGAATCAATTTCTGAATCAGTATCAGAATCTACCTCTGAGTCAGTCTCAGAATCAGTGTCTGAGTCAATTTCTGAATCAGTGTCAGAGTCAATTTCTGAATCAGTCTCTGAGTCAGTATCAGAATCAATCTCAGAATCAGTGTCTGAGTCAATTTCTGAATCAGTATCAGAATCAATCTCAGAATCAGTGTCTGAGTCAATTTCAGAATCAGTGTCTGAGTCAGTATCAGAATCAATCTCAGAATCAGTGTCTGAGTCAGTATCAGAATCAATCTCAGAATCAGTGTCTGAGTCAGTAAGCGAATCAGTATCAGAATCAGTGTCTGAGTCAGTATCAGAATCAATTTCTGAATCGGTATCAGAGTCAATCTCAGAATCAGTGTCTGAGTCAATCTCAGAATCAGTGTCTGAGTCAATCTCAGAATCAGTGTCTGAGTCAATTTCTGAATCAGTCTCTGAGTCGGTATCAGAATCAATCTCAGAATCAGTGTCTGAGTCAATCTCTGAATCAGTCTCTGAGTCAATTTCTGAATCAGTCTCTGAGTCAATTTCTGAATCAATTTCTGAATCAGTATCAGAATCAATCTCAGAATCAGTCTCTGAGTCAATTTCTGAATCAGTAAGCGAATCAGTATCTGAGTCAATTTCTGAATCAGTATCAGAATCAATCTCAGAATCAGTGTCTGAGTCAGTATCAGAATCTGGTGTAGAGATTCATTCACATGGTCCTGGATTGGTTAACCCACCGCTTCCACCAATGAATATTGAATCGATTTCTGAATCTGTTAGCCAGTCACTATCTATCTCTGAATCAGTATCAGAATCAATCTCTGAATCAGTAAGCGAATCAGTATCAGAGTCAGTTTCTGAATCAGTCTCAGAATCGGTAGTTCCACGTCATTCTCAAACATCACGTAAACAAGGTGCATTGCCAAATACTGGTGAGGAATCATCAGCTTGGGCAGGTATCTTAGGTGCAGGTCTTCTCCTTGGTGGTTTGTACAAACGCCGCAAGAAAGAAGATGAGGAAGAAGTAAAATAATTTCCTTCTGACTGGATCATAAAGAGAAAAAGTAGTTAGTCAGCTAGCTACTTTTTTTGCTTGTGAATGAAAAATATTTTTGAAAAACGGCACCACCTTAATATATTTAAAAAACAAATAAAATTACTAAAAATACTTTAGATTATTTATGTGAATAAACACTAAAAAGCCTAAATCAAAGTGCAAAAAAAAGTAATCAGAGTTTTGAAAAATACTTTAAATAGCATCATTTCCTGAAAACGTCATCAGAAACAATGTGAAAAAATATTTTTGATATTGCATATTTATTGTTGACAAAGAAAAATAAGTAAGTGTATAATTGAGATATTACTATCATCTTTGGATAGATAATTAAGCAATAACAATATAGTGAGTGGCGTGTGTTGTTATAAAGTTATTTTCCAAATGTGAAAAAATTTTTAGGGAGTTAGAAATGACTGGAAAAAACAAAGAGAATATTACCGAAGTCTCGCGTAAAAGTCGTGTCAAGATGCACAAATCCGGTAAGCACTGGGTTCGTACGGTAATGTCTCAAAGCGGTTTGATGCGCATAGGTGGTAGCAAGCCATCAACTGGTAAAGTGACAGTAAATACGAATACCGTTCAATCTTCAGCTACAGCAATGTTGCGTGGTTTGATTGCAGCAAGTGCGGCAGTCGGTGGTGGAATCACAGTTGACCAAGTACTTGCAGAAGACACTGTAACGACATCTGAGATAACAACCACTGTCCTTGCTACTGAGGATACAGTTAGCATGAGCAATGCAGGCACTGAGTCCGACACTTCATCACAATCAAATAGTGATTCGACATCGACAAGTCTATCGGATTCGACAAGTATTTCAGATTCAGCTAGCTTGTCAGATTCGTCAAGCCTTTCAGACTCAGCAAGTGTGTCTACCTCTACAAGTGAGTCAACTTCAGAAAGTGAGTCAACTTCAGAAAGTGAGTCTACATCTGAAAGCAAATCAGTTTCTGAAAGTGAGTCAATCTCATCAAGCGAATCGGTGTCAGTTAGCGAGTCTACTTCTACAAGTGAATCTGCTTCTTCAAGCGAAACTACATCAACAACTGAATCACAGAAAAGCACGAGTTCATCGACATCAGCAAGTGAGACAGTGACTTCAACCTCAGAATCAATTACTGGTTCTGAAACGCTTGGTTCAGAATCTGGACGACAGGCGTTGGAGCAAGTTGTCTCTGAGGGTGAAATTCTAATTAAATTGGCTGAATCGCAATTGGAAAAGTCATCTGACAGTGAGTTAGCAGCAGTCTTAGCAACATCTAGAGCAGAGGTAGCGGCTGCAAAACAATTGTTAGGTGATTCAGCTGTTTCGTTAGAAGAGATCGAAGTTGCAGTGTCCTCAATTCAATCAAGTTCACTTGCTTTGGGAGCAGAGCTAGTTAAAGGACAGTCTGAAAAATATTTAGCAGTTGCTCATGATGTAACAACAGGAACTCCATCTGCATATATTGATAGTAACGGGGTTACCCAATACATTTATACAGGAATTTTAACTGGTGGTGATGCTTCAGAAAATGCTAACAATACCATTATAGACAGTATTAGTTATTCGTACGATACTGGGACCAACCGTACTACTTGGAAAGTGAATCTATCACCTGCATTTGCAACGAATAACCAGTTTGGTATTGTTATCGCAACAAATGATAGTATTATCTCTCGTGAGATGAGTTACTACTCAGATGGAAACCTAATTCGTAATAGCGATTACACACCGTATATAGCGAAATCATCTTTTGATAATTTGGTTTATAATAACTACGCGATTAACATTACTGAGTGGCGTACAATTGGTGGTGGTGTTGCCAACAATATGACTTGGACGTTTGTCACAGAAGGGGATTCTAAGACCTTTTATGTACGTACAGCGACAGCTATTGTTCAATCTACGTTGGAAGGGATTTTAAAAGGTGACGGACGTACCTTATATGCGCAGCGATATGATGAGTCACCGCTTAAGGGGATTGATATTGACAGTTTAGATCCTAATATCCCATCAATTTCAGAGTCTACGTCAATTTCCCAATCAAATTCTTACTCAGAGTCAGCTTCAGAATCAGTTTCAAATTCTTTATCTTTGTCTGAATCAGAATCGACTTCAAAATCAGAATCAGTATCTAACTCTGAGTCTATTTCAAATTCAGAATCAGTTTCAAATTCAGTCTCAGAATCAATTAAAGAATCAGTCTCAGAATCAGTTAAAGAGTCCGTTTCCGAGTCCGTCTCAGAATCAGTTAAAGAGTCCGTTTCTGAATCAGTCTCCGAATCAATTTCAGAATCAGTGTCTGAGTCCATCTCAGAATCAATTTCTGAATCGGTATCAGAGTCAATCTCTGAGTCAGTAAGCGAATCCGTCTCAGAATCAGTCTCTGAATCAGTCTCTGAATCCATCTCTGAGTCTGTAAGTGAGTCCATCTCAGAATCAGTGTCTGAGTCAATTTCAGAATCAATCTCAGAATCCGTATCTGAGTCAGTCAGCGAGTCAATCTCTGAATCAGTATCTGAGTCAGTCAGCGAGTCAATCTCTGA
>NZ_JBIMJO010000032.1:0-6238 GCF_043674095.1 Streptococcus sp. A25 | reverse complement strand
TATTATTGGGAATCCCAGCTTAAATCATAGATACCGTAAGGGATTTTATTCTTTATTTAAAACTTTGCAACAGAACCAAATGAGCTTCATATGTGCTGATGGAGAAACAGGTGAATTAGTAGATATTTTACCTAGTAGGAAATTAGATAAAATAATCCCTTACTTCAATCGCTCTCCGTTGGAGGAAAGGGAAAAAGTTAAATTTTTAGTAACAGACATGAATGCTGCTTACTTTCAATTAACTAAAAATGTCTTTCCTACTGCTAAATTAATCATTGATAGGTTCCATATTGTGAAGCATTTGAACACCGCTTTTAATGATTTTAGAGTCCGAGAAATGAAGAGATTAATTACCAATAAGAAAAAGTCAAAAGCAAATAAATTAAAATCAAACTGGAAATTACTTCTAAAAAATCAAACAAATATTTCCATTTCAGAGTTCAAAACTTGGAGAAGTTTTCCTTCTCCAAAGTACCATCTTTTAACGGAATCTATGGTGATTGATCGACTACTCTCATTTTCTTCTGAACTAAAAGAAGCTTATGACATTTTCCATTTATTAATGTATCACTTTAGAAACAAAGATGACCGTTCCTTTTTCGAACTATTGAAAAATCTACCTGATAGCTTGGATACACAATTTAGAGATAAAATAGAAAATCTGATTTCCTATGAAGAAGGTATTAGAAACGCTCTTAAATATAATTTTTCCAATGGAAAAATTGAAGCTAAGAACACTCATATAAAAACACTTAAAAGAGTTTCCTATGGATTCAACTCATTTACAAATATGCGTATAAGAATTTTCTTGATAAACGGCCTTATTAAAATTAAATAACTAAAAAAGATGATAAATCTGAGAGTAATCTCAAGTTTATCATCTTATATATCCGACTCATCAGTCCGATTTGACAAAGAGCCATTATTGTGTTATTATCACAATATGAGAAAGGAGGCAAAAAGTAATGGGAATTGATTTCATTAATGTCGAGTTTAGAAAGCATGTAAAAGTTTCAGGGGATTTAGGTACAACGGGATCAGTATGTCCTTTTTCACAAAAACAAAAAATGGAAACACTACCGGAAAACTTTTTGCCTCCTTTTATATAATGGGCAAAAATTTATGAATCTATTGCATTTGTAAAAATGCATACGAATGATTAGGCACCGGTTGTTAAACTGGTGCCTTTTTTTTGTTTGATCAGTTCAGTTAGTTTGGAGAACCGAATCTTTAATCATGCTGTAGAAATATGGTGAGTTCGTTGATTTGGTTTTACAATATAAATAGATATGAGGTGAGGTTTATGGTGATGAAAGCAGTGGATTTAGCCTCCTAAAATCACAATATATTTTAGGAGGAAATAAAATGAAAAAGGATAGTAAATCTAAAGAAATGATTCAATCTGAAAAAAGGGGTTCTACTAGGCTTTTAATGATGGTACTCTCCCTATCTGTACTTGTAGGTTCAATTACGGCTGATTCAGTCAATCCCGTACTTCCACTAATAAGCAAAGCTTTAGAAGCTTCGAAATCTCAAGTGAGTTGGATAGTTAGTGGTATTGCACTTGTTCTTGCGATTGGAGTTCCGATTTATGGTCGAATCTCAGACTTTTTTGAGTTACGAAAGCTATATATCTTTGCCATTATGATTCTGGCAAGTGGTAGTCTTTTATGTGCAATTGCCCCGAACCTCCCATTGTTGGTTTTGGGAAGAATGGTTCAGGGTGCTGGGATGTCCGCAATTCCAGTTCTATCAGTCATTGCAATTTCGAAGGTTTTCCCACAAGGAAAACGTGGGGGAGCTTTGGGAATTATCGCAGGAAGTATTGGTGTTGGAACTGCTGCTGGTCCAATATTTGGTGGAGTAGTTGGTCAATATTTAGGGTGGAATGCCTTGTTTTGGTTCACATTTTTGTTAGCCATTATGATTGTTATTGGTGCCTACTACGCGTTACCGACAATTAAACCGGCAGAATCCGTAGGAAGCAATAAGAACTTTGATTTCATTGGTGGTTTATTCCTCGGCCTCACAGTAGGATTACTCCTTTTTGGCATCACTCAAGGAGAAACTTCTGGTTTTTCTTCGTTCTCATCGTTAACTAGCCTAATTGGTTCTGTTGTAGCTTTGGTGGGATTTATTTGGAGAATTGTTACCGCAGAAAATCCATTTGTACCACCTGTCCTGTTCAATAACAAGGATTATGTCAATACGGTCATAATTGCATTTTTTTCGATGTTTGCTTATTTCGCTGTTCTTGTGTTCGTCCCATTACTAGTCATTGAGGTGAATGGACTCTCTTCTGGACAGGCTGGAATGATATTGTTGCCAGGTGGTGTGGCTGTTGCAATCTTATCTCCCTTCGTTGGCCGTCTTTCTGATCGATTTGGGGATAAACGTCTGATAATTACTGGGATGACTCTGATGGGGCTGTCTACCTTATTCTTGTCCACCTATGCATCTGGTGCTTCACCTCTGTTAGTTTCCGTGGGGGTCCTCGGAGTAGGGATTGCTTTTGCATTCACGAATTCTCCCGCAAATAACGCCGCAGTAAGTGCACTCGATGCAGACAAGGTTGGTGTCGGAATGGGGATTTTCCAAGGTGCTTTGTACCTTGGAGCAGGAACTGGAGCAGGTATGATTGGAGCATTATTATCCGCTCGACGTGATGCTACTGAGCCGATAAATCCATTATATATATTGGACGCTATGTCCTACTCAGATGCGTTCCTTGCAGCTACAGGGGCAATACTCATTGCCTTAATAGCTGGATTAGGTTTAAAAAAGCGTGGGTAATAACTTAGTTATGTAAAGATTAGTTATTGTTTAGTTCATCTTCTATAGTTTAAGCTGTAAATAAATAGCTTAGGAATCACGCAAATTTGAATTTCTTAGAATAGAATACTTTTAAGTAACTCAACTTTCGTACACTGTTTTATTGGTGCGAAAGTTGAGTATGTTAAGGATGAAACAATGAAAACATTGGTGATCGTTTCTCACCCAGATATGCCAAATTTCTATTGGTATATACGAATCAGTCAATATCAGAAATTAGTGAATATCTTATATTTAACTCACAAAGTTACTTCACATCCGTGTTTAAAAAAGAAACAGGAAAAACGCCTTTTGAATATAGAAAGAGTGATTTGTAAAGCTGATGGCTAATGCAAAGAATCAATTGCGGCAATCCTTTTGTATCTTTTTCCAGTGTGGCTGCGGTTTCTGTTGACGGGAACAGCAGGGTTTATCGGGAATCTGGTGCCAGATGAGATAACAGATCAGTTACTTTACTTTTACCAGAAAGGGTGTAAGCTAAAACTTAGGCTAGCCATTGCGCTAGCGATTTGGTACAATAAGGGGGAAGTTGAATTATATTTGAAACGATAGGAGGGAGAAGCAAATGAAATCTACAACTAAAGTAACATTTAAAGAACTCCATGTATAGGTGGCTGTGACAAGCTTTACATGGAGTAGAATAATTATTGTCCAAAGCCACCTTTGCAATTGCTAGTACTAACGCAAAGGAGGATATGAAAATGCAATACAAAATAATTAATGGTGCCGTTTACTATGATGGTAATATGGTGTTGGAAAACATCGGTATTGAAATCAATGATAATGAAAAGATTGCTATTGTTGGTAGAAATGGATGTGGAAAAACAACCTTGCTAAAAGCTATTATAGGCGAAATTGAATTAGAAGAAGGAACTGGTGAAAGTGAGTTTCAAGTAATAAAGACCGGTAACCCTTATATTAGCTATTTAAGACAGATGCCTTTTGAAGATGAAAGTATATCAATGGTGGATGAAGTCCGTAAGGTATTTAAGACGCTTATTGATATGGAAAACAAGATGAAACAGCTGATAGATAAAATGGAGAATCAATATGATGATAAAATCATCAATGAATACTCTGATATCAGTGAAAGGTATATGGCTCTTGGAGGTCTAACCTACCAAAAAGAATATGAAACGATGATTCGTAGTATGGGTTTTACTGAAGCAGATTATAAAAAACCCATTTCTGAATTTTCAGGTGGTCAGCGAACTAAGATAGCTTTTATAAAAATACTTTTAACAAAGCCAGACATTCTATTACTTGATGAACCTACTAACCACCTTGATATAGAAACAATACAATGGTTGGAGAGTTATTTGAGAAGTTATAAATCTACATTGGTTATTATTTCCCATGATAGAATGTTTCTTAATCGAATTGTGGATAAGGTTTATGAAATCGAATGGGGAGAGACCAAATGTTATAAAGGTAATTATTCAGCCTTTGAGGAGCAAAAACGAGAAAATCATATCAAACAGCAAAAAGATTACGACTTGCAACAGATAGAAATTGAAAGGATTACACGCTTGATTGAACGTTTTCGTTATAAACCTACGAAAGCTAAAATGGTGCAATCTAAAATTAAATTATTACAGCGTATGCAAATATTAAATGCACCAGACCAATACGATACAAAAACTTATATGTCTAAATTTCAACCGAGAATCAGTAGTTCAAGGCAAGTATTAAGTGCTTCAGAACTTGTGATAGGCTATGATACTCCTCTTGCAAAGGTTAATTTCAACCTTGAAAGGGGACAGAAGCTTGGAATTGTTGGGAGTAATGGTATTGGTAAATCCACGTTGCTTAAAACACTTATGGGTGGTGTGGCAGCATTGTCTGGAGATTTTAAATTCGGATACAATGTTGAAATTAGCTATTTTGACCAACAGCTTGCTCAAATCAGTGGAGATGATACACTATTCGAAATTTTTCAAAGCGAATACCCTGAGCTAAATGACACAGAGGTCAGAACTGCTCTTGGCTCATTTCAGTTTAGTGGAGATGATGTTTTTAGACCGGTGTCCTCTTTGTCAGGTGGAGAAAAGGTTAGATTGACATTATGTAAATTATTATATAAACGTCCTAATGTTTTAATCTTAGATGAACCGACAAACCACATGGATATTATTGGAAAAGAGAATTTAGAGAATATCTTATGCAGTTATCAAGGTACAATTATTTTTGTGTCACATGATAGATATTTTACTAATAAGATTGCTGACAGATTACTTGTTTTTGATAAGGATGGTGTAGAGTTTGTACAATCTACTTATGGTGAGTACGAGAAAAAAAGGATGAATTCTGAAAAGCCATTTAATAACATTAAAGTTGAGCAGAAAGTAGAGAAAAATAACACAGTAAAAGGCGATCGTAACTCCATTGAGAAGGAGAAGGTTAAGAAGGAGAAACGAATTGAAAAGCTTGAAGTGTTAATAAATCAATATGATGAAGAATTAGAAAGATTGAATAAAATCATTTCTGAACCAAACAATTCTTCTGATTATATAGTACTGACGGAAATACAAAAATCAATTGATGATGTTAAAAGGTGTCAGGGTAATTATTTTAATGAATGGGAACAGTTGATGAGAGAATTGGAAGTTATGTAATTTTTGAGTTATGCAATAAGGATGTAAAAGTGTTAATGATACATTCTGGTTGTTGAAAATGTAAAAAAATTAATGAATTTTTATTAGATATAATCGCTATGTGAAGACCTTTTGAGTTTGCCGCATAGCGGTTTTTATTATCTATACTTTGGAATTGTCAAGAAAAGTGTAGTCGTATAAACTCACTAAATTTCCTTTGATTGTTATGCTGCCAGAAGTTGTTCTTCCAGTAGCCCTCTGTATATAACAGGAGGATTGAGCAGGTGGTTTCTGTCGTTGCAGAACCAGATTCTAAATATGGGACTGAAGTATTTGATGAATATGTCATAAGTAAAGAATTTGAAAATGTTCAAGAGGTTATGACGTCTCAAATACAGCAGAAAGGAAGGTTAAGATAAGAGAAACTGAAGTTCAACAATAGTATTTAGATATAGGGTGATAAATCAGATTATATTGTGATTTGTAGAATTGCTTGCCTTGGTGCTAAATAGGTATGGTAATAATGTACTAATCGATTGTTTTGTAGTAAAAAAGCAACAGATAATTAGGATATTTTTCTTGTATTGTTCGTTAAAAAGAGCCAAACGAAGTATATTTTCTCATAGAAGTTGAACATAGTAGACTGATTATTGCCACTGTAAAAAATGAGGAATGTATCCTGTGTTACAGTTATTCCATTAATGAGAGATGAGGATAAAGATAGATTTGTACAGGGGGTTCTGTTGCAAAGTTTTAAATCTACTATCAAATAAGGTAGAATAATAGAAAAAGATAGCAGGAGGAATGACGAT
>NZ_JBIMJO010000031.1:0-9472 GCF_043674095.1 Streptococcus sp. A25 | reverse complement strand
TTCAGACAAATGTGGTAGTTTATCTGAGCCTAACATAGATGGCTTTTTCTGTCTAGCTTAATTTTACAAATTGGGTATCTTTAAACTCAATGAATACAATCAAGATAAATGATACTACCAATACTTTAACAATCGTAGCAATCATATTTAAATCTGACAAATATGAGACATTTAGAATATTTTCATGCCTATCGTATAAATAATTGTATAAGAAATTAAATTCATCATTGTATATTAAAACTTCTGAAATAATGAGTGCAAGATAGAAGAATGGTATAAATAATAAAACCTGATATTTTAATCTTGTAATTTTTTCTTTATTCTCATTGTCAGCTGTATTATTCATAATTTTTAAAAAATTCTTTTTTTGTAATATTTTTATATCCTCATTTAAAAATTGAGGTACTAAACTTGATAGTATTATTGATATAAAAGTCCAACTGAGTAAGGCTTTTTCTATTCCGATTAAAGAAAATATAAATAAGGGAATAGCAATACAACTAAGAAGATACACAGGCGGTAACTGCGATAAATAAAATAAAATTTTAGATAAAATAAAACACATTGCTACAAATAGTGGGAGACTATAAATTGTAATACCTGTACCTGGTATAATTATCTCTCTAAATAAACTTTGTAACAAAACCTGTAAAAAAACTCCCATAGAAATAAATTTAATGCAAATAAATATCGAACTAAAAAAATATCCCCCAAATTTAGGATTATATTCCTTACTCGACTGCTCCGTTACAGAAACAAAATAGTATTTCAAATCGTCACGATTTACTCTATAGTATATAAGAGAAATAATTATATAACCTACCATGGTAACCCATTCAAATAAATTTTGAGGAATATTTCTAATAAACCAAAAAACAATAGGAATCTCTAAAAAAAGTGATAGATAATACTGCCACATCATTGGTCTTTTAATAAATATATCTTTAACTATTTTCATGTTATCTCCTTTTTCGATAATTTTCTATATCAGATTGCTTTACAAAATATAAGCTTCTTCTCGTACGAGTACACGCAACATAAAATTTACTTTTGGTTTGTGAAGGGAGTTCATTCAAACGATTGGCTAAGAATAATTTATATGTTGTTGGATTTAACACTACACAAACATTTTCATATTCAGAGCCTTTACTGTCACCCCAGTTCTGGCTTTTACAATTATAATCATAGGATTTTTGATAAAAAAGTTTCATAATACTGTCATCTGTCATGATTGATTCTATTTTATCCTGTGAATCTATGAACAAAATTTTTGTAGTTTGATTTTCTTTTTTCTGCGATGAAATTTCAATATCTAAGCTTTCAACAATGAAGTCACAAACTATCTTTGGACAACGATAACTTTTTGACAAACTTGACAAATCAATTTTAAATCCTGAATCAGAAATAACTTTTAACCAATTCTCAAAACTAGAATGAATACCTTTCCCCTTATTCCCTCTCCTTGAAGTTTTAAAAGTTTTTTGATAAAAATCTCCAAGTAATAGAACGTCTGCACTAAGTTTACTTAGGCTTAAAAGCCAATCAAAATCATCTGACTCAAAATCCTGACACTCATCTACATAAATACAATCAAAAAATTTATCAATTCTTTCTAAATATGAATTATCAAATGGGATTTTACTCCTATTATAAATTAACGTCCCCCTGATTAAAGACTTAGAAAGTTGATTCTGAATAACTCTACCCGCAGCATCAATAGAATTATTATCAAACTGTCCTTGAGTTTCATATTCAAAGTTTATTCCTTTTGGTCGTTTCCCTAAATATGGCACTAAGCAAAAACTATATAGAAACTCAAAGACACCAAAAATAAAAGTAGACTCAGGAATGTAGCCCAATTTGTCAATCAGTTTTGCTCTAATTGTATTCTGATTCGTTTCGGTGTATGTTATGATAAGATTTCTTTTTTGAGGGTCAATACTTTCAATTATTTTTGTTGTTTTGCCACTTCCAGCAACGGCATGAATCAATCTTTTATTATCCATTCAATCGCCTCTTTAATATAATTGGGTATCATAAATTTTTCGCTTATACTATCAGTTTCCAAGTGTTCTAGTAATCTCAATGCAAATTCAGCCTTCTCCCTAAGCATATATCCTAATAAATCATTAGATTTGGTTAATCCTGAAGAATCTAGTAAATCTGAGTTACAATTATAAATGCATATTTCAAATGTTCGATTCTCATTATCTAAATCAGAAGAAATTTTTATATTTTGGAATTGTTGATAAGGACTATACTTTGACTGTACATTCCTTGCATAATCACCATCATTATCTGTGATAACTGCTACATTTTTATCAGTAAAATTGGTTGCAATTTCTAAATACCTTTCAAAACTTAATCCATCTACTGAAATAATTGATACATTAAATTCTTCAGGCTTTTTAGAATGGAGTATTTCAAAAAACTTTTCTACTAAAATATATTCCGCATTCCCCTCAACAAGAACTATCTTCTTACCTAGAGAAAAGTTCAATAAATTTTGATTGGTAGATTTTTTGAAGAATCTTATCGTATCTTTTTTCAAACTTTCAAGTTTAGATATCTGACCATTATCTAAAAAAAGAAGATTATCCACACCTAATCTTGAAGCAATCATATTTGAATGAGTCCCAATAAAAACTTGAACACCTGTATTTGAACTTAACATTTTAACCAATTTCTGTAGGTTTTGGTAGCTCAAATGATTTTCAGGTTCCTCAATAAGCAGTATTCTAACCATTTCCTTGAGATGACTGTATGCATTTTCAACTCCTAATAATACTTTTTCACCCTGCCCTAAATTTTTTATATCTACACCATTTTTTACAGCTGATACTGAATTTCTAAATGAATTTTCTGATTCATCAAAATGAAGTTGAAATTCTGAAGCATTCTCCTTCAACAATTCGTCCTTTCTTAAAGCATTTAAAAAATTAAGTGAATTTATTCTATATTTATGATTAACTTTTGCTCTATTTTCAGCTGATATATTATCTAAATATACCTCATGAATACGTTTTTGTATTTCTTGCTGTGTATCAATAAGACTTGTATTTATCATTGAATGTAGTAACTTATACGGTTTATTGTAAGAGGAGTAGGGTTTCCCTGAAAATGTCAAAAATTCAACTGTATAGAACTCAAATGGAAAGACTGTCCAATTACTATTATTTAATACAGAAGTAATTTCAGCTATGTAATCTTGATTAGGTGTTATTTTTAATGAAAGTCCAAAAGCTTTGATTTTTTGAGAGTTATGCTTCCCTTCGATATTGAAGTTAGAGGAAATTTCAGCACTTGATTCATCAAAATATATTTCAACGAAGACCTCAGGGAGCTGATTGATATCCCTTGTACCCATAAATTCTATAATCGATTCTTGGTTAATGATACTAGACAAACTACTTCTTTCTATTTGACTGTGACTACCGCTCAGCACTAAACCAATTCCATATAATAGAGTTGATTTCCCAGAACCGTTCTCCCCAACAAAAATATTAACTTCAGAATTACAAGTAAAATCAACTTTCTGATAACGTTTGAAGTTTTGTATTATAATTCTTGCTATCATATTACCTACCTTAATCTCGCACATTAGTTTAAATAGTTATTTATTGAAATTATATCACATAAATCGTGCTATTATTTTAAAATTGCTAATTTAGGATCCGTTTTATATTACTTTCCTCTTGCATCTTAAATCTTTTATGATATAATTTTGTTAGTTTATAAAACAACAGTAGTTTTTAGGAGGTAATATGTTTTCTGGTAAACGATTAAAAGAAAGACGAATAACACTTGGCTATTCTCAATCTGAACTAGCAGATAAACTTGATATAAACCGCTCTTCTTATTTCAATTGGGAAAATGAAAAGACTAAACCAAATCAAAGCAATCTCAAACAACTGGCTATCCTATTAGATGTTCCTGAAACATATTTTGAGTCAGAATATAAAATAGTCAATACTTATCTTCAGCTTTCTTTACAGAACCAGGAAAAAGTAGATAAGTATGCTGAAGAATTACTTCAAGAACAAGGGACTAACAATAAAATTATTCCGCTATTTGCTGTGGAAGTCCTATCTGAGATCCAACTATCTGCTGGTCCTGGTGAAGGTCTATACGATGAATTTGAAACTGAGACTGTCTATTCGGAAGATGAATATTCAGGGTTTGATATAGCGACTTGGATTTCTGGTAACTCAATGGAACCTGTTTACAAAGACGGAGAGGTTGCGTTGATTCAAGCAACTGGATTTGATTATGATGGGGCTGTCTATGCATTAAACTGGAATGGATCTCTCTACATCAAGAAACTCTATCGTGAAGAAGACGGCTTTAGAATGGTTTCTATCAATCCAGATGTTGCCGAGAAATTTATCCCCTTTGAAGATGAAATCAGAATTGTTGGCAAGGTTGTAGGGCACTTCATGCCGGTGATTGGAGGTTAGAGATGTCAAAGTTTGTTAAAGAAATGATCTACCTCAAGGAAGACCGCATTATCTTATCTCTTGAAAAAGAAGAATACGACGTAACAGACCATCTGACAGAATTGGTCGATGAACTAGCAAAACTAAAAACAAGGTGAATAGTATGGGCTATATCGACTATTCAAAAGAACCACGTAGCGATATTGCTTTTGCTGATATGAAATCCTTCTACGCATCCATCGAATGTGTAGAGAGAGGACTTCACCCGCTCCATACTTCACTTTGTGTCATGAGTAGGGCTGACAACTCTTCTGGTTTAATTTTAGCCTCTTCTCCAATGTTCAAAAAAGTATTTGGTAAAGGAAATGTCGGTAGAGCCTACGACCTCCCCTTTGATGTTCAGACAAGAAAATTTAACTACTACCGTGCTAAAATCTCAGGATTGCCAACGGATACAAAGTTTGTTTCCTTCATAGAAAATTGGGCCAAGCGTACATTTATTGTGCCACCTAGAATGGACTTGTACATTCAAAAAAATCTTGAAATACAAAAAGTATTTCAAAATTATGCAGATCCAACAGATATTCTGCCCTATTCTATTGATGAGGGATTTATAGACTTAACTTCATCGCTAAATTATTTTGTTGAAGACAAATCTCTAAGTCGCAAAGATAAGTTAGATGTGGTTTCAGCAAAAATTCAACACGATATTTGGGAAAAAACAGGTGTCTATTCAACTGTTGGTATGAGTAATGCTAATCCACTTCTTGCCAAATTAGCACTTGATAATGAAGCTAAAACCACTGCTACCATGCGTGCCAATTGGTCCTATGAAGATGTTGAAACGAAGGTCTGGAACATTCCGAAAATGACTGACTTTTGGGGAATTGGTTCACGAACAGAAAAACGACTAAACAAATTGGGAATCTACAGCATCAAAGAATTGGCCAACTGTGATCCTACTATCTTGAAAAAAGAATTTGGTGTAATTGGCGTGCAACATTGGTTTCATGCTAATGGTATTGATGAAAGTAATGTCCATGAACCCTATCGACCGAAAGAGGTTGGGATTGGCAATTCACAAGTACTTCACAAAGACTATACACGTCAAAGCGATATAGAGCTTGTCCTACGTGAACTAGCAGAGCAAGTTGCGATTCGGCTACGCAGAAGGCACAAAAAAGCAACCGTAGTTGCCATAAGTGTAGACTATTCAAACTTCGAAAACAAGAAATCAATCAATGTTCAAAGAAAAATTAACCCCAATAATCGTACGCTTGTTTTTCAAGATGAAGTTGTTTCTCTCTTTCGTTCTAAATACGATGGAGGGGCAGTTAGAAGCATTGCTGTAAGGTACGATGGATTGGTGGATGAAAACTTTGCTGTGATTTCACTTTTTGATAATTTTGAAGAAAGCGAAAAAGAGGAAAAACTGGAGACAACCATTGATTCCATTCGTTATCGATTTGGATTTCTTGCTGTACAGAAAGCTAGTTCTTTATTAGAAAATTCAAGGGCAATTGCTCGCAGTAGATTAGTCGGCGGACATTCCGCTGGAGGATTGGAGGGATTAAAATGATTGATAGAAGTTATCTGCCATTTAAGGTTGCTAGAGAATATCAAGACCGAAAGATGGCCAAGTGGATGGGATTTTTCTTATCAGAACATACGGCAGGACTTGATAGTGAGCTTAATAAAGTTGACTATACTTCTGAGTTATCAATTTCAGATAAACTACTGCTGCTCAATCAACTATATAGCCACCAATTAACTGGTATTCTGACAGTTCCTGGTAGGACTTATGTAGGGAAAGTAAAGAACTTAACTTTTCAATCGATTTCATTTGAAACAAAAGAAGGCTACATCAGTATCCAAATCTCTGAAATTCTTACAATAGACTTGGAGGTAGAGTATGAATCAGCTTGATTTTAATAAGAACCAACTCCAGATGGACTATTTTAGTGACAGTTACCGAAAATTTGAAGCGGATTTCTATCGCTATTCTGCTCTAGATACACCACTAACATTTTTAACAGATGATATTATGCTTGCCATGGCCAAATCTCAAAAATCCTATTTCAAATTGAACAAAGAAAACGCTAAAGATTATCAGGACCATTATTTTATGTTCAATGTTGAACCTTCACGAGACAATAATCTAGTTAGGCTATATTGTTACGATTCAACGATGACACATATTTCAAAAAACAGGCCAAAATAATTGGTCTGTTATTTGTTATTATTGCTCTCTCGCCTACCTTGTCTAAATCTCTCAATGTTTTTTTCGAATTGTTCCATGTTAAGTTTATTTTTAGCTTCTTGGATCGACTTATCAAGACTTTGTTCCTCATCGGTTATAACGCTTTGAGATAATCCAACGTTCCTATCAGGCTTAAAATTTGTATCAAAAACCACATCTAGGAGTTGTTCTACTTTGGTTAGTTCACTTTCTGACATCTCTGATAGTCGATGAATCAGTCGTTTAAATTGATCCTGGTTCTGGTTTTTCTTTTGAAAAAATTTCATTATCCCCTCCTTCAATTGTAAAAAGGTAGCCCGCATAGGACTACCTGACTTATAAATCATCAATGGCTACTGAAATAGCCTGCAACTTTTTATTTTGGATTTTCTTTTCATCAATCAATTGATGAAGTTCTTCAATTTGCTTCTGACAGGCGGAAATATCCTTGTTGTTTTGTGCAATGGTATCAGCCAAGTGTTGTTTATAGTCACTTGTGATATTTACCTTCTTCGGCTGACTTTGTTTAACAGTTGATGCGAACGTTTGTACATCTTTAGATTCTGACTCCTTTTGTTGATGTTGAAAAGCAGCCACATAATCTACTTCTTCAATTGGTTTTTCATCCTGTTTATGGAAAAGTGCTGCAATTTTTGCTCGTTCTTCATGGGTGGGCTCTGCATGCTATATACATAGACATTCAAGTTTAGCTCTTTCTCCTATACTTCACCCCTATACGACTCAAGCCTTTAAACCAAAGCTTTTGCTATTCCCGACTATCAAAGGTTTCTAGGCTTTCACCAACAAACCAAATACTTAAACGTGATGTGATAGCAAACCCCTATACTGATAGAACGAAAAGATGAAGTTTACTTTGGAATAATACTATGAAACGAAACAAATCCATTTCATTTGCGGAATTCCGTTGCAGTGTTCTTTCAATTTCGTTTTTAATAGTTTACCTTCATCTTTAAAAAATATTTCGAATATGTGTGTATTTATTTCTTTCTCTCTTTTGCAGATATCGGATTTTGAAAAATTTATCTTCGGCTGATTAAAAGCTTTATTAACTAGCAATTCTTTTTCACACACTTTAATTGCCTCACATTTCTTTGAAAATGATCCGTTTTTTATTTGACTGTTGGTCTCTTTTGTCAGTAGAGCAATATTCCCAATTCGATTTTTTAGTTTGGTATTTTCAGAATTAAATTTATTATAGTATTGATTTTGAGGAATTATGTGTTCAAGTTCCCATTTTAATCGTTCATTGAAAGCATAATCACTCAACATTTCATTAATATTCTTAGGAGAACAGAATACTGATATAGAAATTAAGATAAAGCGTGTAAACTTCTTATGCTTTCTGTAAAAATTAGAAATCTTCGGATTAACATAACTATTATATACATTGTAATGTCTCCTTACATAACTAATCAGATGTTCAGCTAAATCATCAGAATTTGCAATAGGAAAAATTCCAATTTTATTACTAATATCATCTAAAATGAATTCATCATACATGCTACTCAAAATATATTCCATAACTTGACACCGTATTATAAATCTGTTTTTCTAATTATAACACAAAAAACTGCAACCCTTCAGTCACAGTTTCTTACAAATCTACCTATGTTCCCTCTAAAAATCTGACAGTTATCTGCCCATCTTCTGATATTGTAATACTGTCCAATACCAGACACATCTCATACGAATTGAATTCCCATAAAGGTATGTTCATCTTTGCAGCTAACATTGTACTATAAAATTTTTCTAGTGGACGATTTTCTTCCAGAATCTTATTCCACTTCCATGCATCAATTCAACGTTCTCACTCAATAGTTCTACTGCCATTACTACGGCTTTCTCTAGCGTTTCTTCATCAATATGGTTATTCTGACATCCAATCTGTCCTTTGACTCTATAACTGCCATACTTTACGTTTACCTCGACTGATGGTCCAGTTCTTTCGACCAAAGACCGAACCACATTCTGCACAGAACACTATTGTGGTGAATGGATTGATGGGCATTCCATGGAACCAGTCTACCAAGATGGGGAAGTTGCCCTAATCCGTGAAGGAGGTTTTGACTACGACGGAGCAGTTTACGCCATTTGCTGGAATGATAAATTATACATTAAGAAAGTTTATCTTGAAAAAGACGGATATCGCCTCGTTTCCATTAATGATTCCTAGTCAGATAAATTTGTTCCTGCAGAGGATGAGCCGAGTATTGTCGGGAAAATAGTTGGCAACTTTATGCCTATTGAACAGTAAAAGCACTTGAAGAAATTATCACTTATGTAAACTATCAATAAATGACTCAAAATTATCTGTAACTAATTCTACAGAAGGTTCCCATTCAAATGAAGTGTCAGCATACCAAATATATACTTTAGGAACTGAAGTCTGTTCTACAAAACTCAAACACAAGAAATCTCCTCCAAAAAGTGCTGCAATAGGGAGTAGTTCAATATGCATTGAATCAGGGTCTGAATATAATCTTTCCTCAATTTGAGTCATTACCACATCAATATCGTACATTCCTAACGGATTATCTTTAGCATTCTCAACTAATCCTAAAAACCTCTCTACTAAGCGTTCACGACCATTAACACTAAATATTCGATTATTTGGAATTAAACCACTATATTTTTTTACAAAATCTTTATATGATTCAGGTAAAGAAACTCCCCAAATTTTCTCAGATTGTTTTATATATCCCAATTTGTAAAATTAAGCTAGACAGAAAAAGCCATCTATGTTAGGCTCAGATAAACTACCACATTTGTCTGAAAG
>NZ_JBIMJO010000030.1:0-10305 GCF_043674095.1 Streptococcus sp. A25 | reverse complement strand
TGGGCTAGCCCAGACAGCTTAACCTCTGGATCTCTAGTTATCAATGAACTTGTTGCACTTGACTTGACAATGTGCGTCTATATATAAATAGTGGAAAGAAATAGAAAAAAACTTGTCAGAAAACAGAATATTTTGTATAATATAGTTACTTTATAAAGAAACTTATTGAGGTGAAGGATGTTTTCAGGGGAGCGTTTGCGAGCGATTCGTTTGGTCAATGAGATGACGCAGGAAAATCTAGGGAAGCTGGTTGGTGTTGGGAAGGTGACGATTTCTAAGTGGGAATCGGAGACGACGGTTCCCAATGCCAAGCATTTGCGAGCATTGGAAGAAACATTTTTGGTGGAAATGGGATATTTTGATGCAGATTTTGAGCTCTTGTCGGTCTACCATAAACTGACTAGCGCTCATCAAGGTAAGGTGAAGCGTTACTCACAGCGTTTGTTGGAGGAGCAGCACCAGTCTCTACAGTTTGTGGCCTATCAGGTTCGGACCAATATTTTGCTGTCGGCAGGGCCTGGTGAGGCCTTTGATGATGAATTTGAAACAGAAACAGTCTATTTTGATAGTGAGATGGACCATGACGTGGCGACTTGGATTAAGGGTAATTCCATGGAGCCCATGTTCCAATCAGGCGAGGTGGCGCTTATCAAGGAGACTGGTTTTGATTATGATGGCGGTATCTATGCTATTGTCTGGTTTGGTCATACCTATATCAAGCGTGTGTATCGGGAGGAGGAAGGTTTTCGTCTCGTGTCCATCAATCCAGACCATCCGGATAAGTTTGCCTTCTATGAAGACAAGCCTAAGATAGTAGGAAAGGTTGTTGGTCATTTTATGCCTTTGGCAGTTTAGGGACTATGTAAAGACAACTCAGCTAAAGAGAGGGCGTCAGGGCTAGAGGGATGGGAAAATATTTGGTAGTATTTTTGTATGTTAACCTTAACTTTCCCCATGGAATTTGCTATAATTTAGGTAGAATGTAAGTCTAGGAGGCTACTTATGGAAGTCAAAGATGTCATGGAAATTTTGGAAGGCATGAAGCTAGGGATTTTTGCAACGGTCGATGCAGATGGCAATCCTCATGCGCGGCCTATCCATATCACAGCTGCCAATGAAGATGGTATTTTCTTTATGACAGGTTTGGAAACGCATTTCTATCAGCAACTGATGGGGGATGAGCGTGTGGCGCTAACCGCCCTGTCAGAAGAAGACTACTTGATTCAGGTCATTCGTATAGAAGGGAAGGCACATCCGGCTAGTCAAGAACTCTTGGAGAAGGTTTTTGCGGATAATCCCTATGTCCAACATGTTTACAAGGATGAGGAAAGTCGCAAGACCATGCAGATTTTCCAAGTCTATGAGGGAGATGGTTTTTATCATAGTCTGACTCAGGGGCATAAGTATGTCTTTAAAATCAATAATGGGGTAGGTCAAGCTCGAACAATCTAAGCTACGAGCTTCGCATTCCTACTATATTGTGCTATACTAGAACCAAATAAGAAAGTAGGAGATGTCATGACCAAATATGCCCTTTTTTCGTATACCACTGGTAATATTGGAGATGAGATTCAGTCGGTAGCGACGAGTCGTTTTTTACCACAGATAGATTACTATGTGAACAGGGATTATTTAAATGAGTTCCAGTATGATGGTGAGGAATCAATCAAGCTTATCATGAATGGCTGGTATTCCCACCGCCCGGAAAATTTTCCATTAAAAAATGAAAAAATCGATCCTTTATTGATATCGATGTTTATCGATGATCTGGTGCAAGAGCAATTTTCTACAGAAGAAAATAGAGCATTTTTCAAAAAATATGGTCCAGTTGGTGCGAGGAGTGGAGCTACCAAAGACTTCCTTGAATCGATCGGTGTAGACTCGTACTGGTCTGGTTGCTTGACATTAACCATTCAACCAGAAAAGAATGTGAAAAAGCAGGATTTTGTCTTAGCGATTGATTTGCCAAATGCTGTTTATGATAAGTTGGCAAGAGAATCTATTTATCCTGTTATTCGGATGAGTGCAGATATCAACCACCAGTACATGAGCCCTTCTCAACGGATGAAAGTGGCTCAGTACTACCTCTATCTCTATCAATCAGCACGTTTTGTCGTCACCACTCGTCTGCATGGAACCTTGCCATGTTTGGCGCTTGGAACACCTGTTTTGAATATTCAGGAACAAGGATTTGAAGAAGGGCGTTTTGCTGGTTTGCGTGAGTTGGCCAATCACATGACGATTGAGGAGTTTTTGGCAGGAGCTTGTGATGTGAACCAGCCTCTGCAAAATCCACAAAAGTATCTGGACATTCGGAAGGAACTAGAGGAACGCTGCCAAGCCTTCACAGGTTTTAAGAGCGAAGCTGGATACCTCAATGGGCAGGCAGTTACAGATTTTTTGATGGATCCAGAGTTGGTTCAAGCTATGGTGACGGGGCTATGGTCAGCTCACCAGTATTATGGAATCTATCGTTAAAAAGGGGAAAATCCCCTTTTTGTTTATAGAAAAATAACAGACTATTTTTGCATTTCTAGTCTAGGCATGCTATGATAATGGTAATATATAAAGAGGGAATGAGGCATATAAGTGGAAAAAGTGAGTGTAATTGTACCTGTTTACAATGGGGAAAAACATCTTCGTCAGTGTGTCGAAAGTATTATTGCACAGGATTATAAAAATCTAGAGATCTTATTGATCAATGATGGTTCGACAGATGGGTCAGCTCTCTTGTGCGAGCAGTTGCGTAAGCAAGATTCACGGGTTCGAGTGGTTCACAAGAGGAAGAATGAGGGCCTAGGTGCTGCACGTAATACATCGCTTGAAGTGGCGACAGGAGAGTATATCGTCTTTGTAGATGCAGATGATTGGATAGATCCCAATCATGTTTCTGATTTGCATGAACTACTTACTCGTACAGGAAGTGATATAGCCATTTCCAACTTTACTCAGTATTACGAGGAGACTGGGCAGTTCAATTTACACATTGGGACAGATGATTATTACGAGGCTGTTTATAGCCCAGAAGAGTGGTTTGCTTTCCAATATGGTGTTGGCCACAATATTTCCCTCTGTTTCACAGTACCTTGGAGCAAAATGTATAAAAAGTCTCTGTTTGAATACATCCTCTATCCGACAGATGGTTTTGGGGAGGACGATCGGACAACTTGGAAAACATATTTGGCAGCGAATCGAATCGCCTATATGCATCGCTCTAGTCTGATTTATCGTGTCAATGCGGGGTCGATGACCCAGACAGCCGATCAGGCGACAATATTTTCAACGGAGCCAGTGGCAGAACGCCTTGAGGTGCTGGGTTTGCTTGGTTTTGATTTGTCACGGGAAATTGCCGCCTACAAATGGCGTTCGCAGATAAATCGGGATAGCAAACTGCGTAATGGGGATGTAGTAGCTTATAAGAACCTGGAATTCCGCAAGCGGATGATAGATAAATACGGAAACAACTAAATGAGAGTCTATATTACAAATTTAAACGGTCAAGCAGCATCTTCAACGGCGCAGCTTGGACAAAATATGGTGACAGATATTGCGATTGGGCTTGGCTATCGTGAACTGGGGGTTTATGCTTATAATATGGAGGCAGATAGTCCGTCTGAACTCAGTAAACGCTTGGATGGGATTGTGGCTGGCTTGCGGCATGGAGATGTTGTCATCTTCCAAACGCCGACTTGGAATACAACGAATTTTGATGAGCGCTTGATGGCAAAGTTGAAGGCCTATCAAATCAAAATTGTGATTTTTATCCACGATGTTGTTCCTTTAATGTTTGCGGGGAATTACTACTTGATGGACCGGACCATTGCCTATTATAATCTAGCAGATGTCATTGTGGCTCCGAGTCAAAAGATGATTGATGTCTTGCGTGAACATGGTTTGACTGTGAAAAAGACACTAGTTCAGGGGATGTGGGATCATCCGACCAATGCTCCGCAATTACCAGCTTATTACAAGCCCTTAATTCACTTTCCGGGCTCACCAGAGCGTTTTAGTTTCATGAAAAGCTGGAACTATCCTGTTCAGGTTCATCTTTATTGTCGCCAAGAGGTGGAGTTGCCAACCATGGTGAAACGCCTGCCTTATCGCCCAGATGAACAGCTCTTGTTAGAAATGTCGCAGGGCGGATTTGGCTTGGTCTGGATGGATGATCATGACAAGGGGTATCAAACCCTCTATTGTCCGTATAAATTAGGTGCTTTTGTAGCAGCAGGAATCCCTGTGATTGTTCAGAGAGGAATTGCCAATCAGGAAATCATCGAGGCGAATGGACTTGGTTTGGTTGTAGACAGTCTGGATGAAGCGGCTGAAAAAATTCAAGCTATGACACCAGCTGACTATCAGGGATTTGTGGCTAGAGTAAGGGCCTTTAATCCCTTGGTTCGACAAGGCTATTTTACGAAAAAATTATTGATCGATGCTGTCTTTAGTGCCATATGTGATGGGGGAGAAGGATGAGAAAATTAGAAGAAATTCGTGTTTTGCCGATTTTAGATAGCCTTGCTTATATCAAAGAACACCAATCCTCTGTTGTGAGATTTGGAGATGGAGAAATTGATGTGATTCAGGGGTCTAGTATCCCCTATCAGCCATATGATTCAGAATTAGCGGCAGCCTTAAAAGCTATTTTGACCATTCCAAGTTCTCCGGAATTAGTGGTGTGTTTGCCAGATGTCTTTCAAGGATTGGAACGGTATAATTCAAATGCTCAACAATTTTGGAAGAGTCATTTTGAGCGCTATGGTCAATTTTATGCCCACGAGTGTCAATCTGATTGGTACGGTTCAACCTTCATTTCACGTCCCTATATTGACTTGGTGGATAAGGAACCTGCGGCAGCCTATTTTGCAGCCATTAAGGACTTATGGCGGGGTCGAGATATTTTGATTGTCGAAGGTGAGACCAGTCGATCAGGAGTTGGTAATGATCTGTTTGCTGGAGCAGAATCTGTTTCTCGAATCGTTTGTCCATCAAAGAATGCTTTTGCTAAATACGATGACATTTTAGAAGCGATTCTAGAGCATGCAGATGATAAGCTGGTCCTTCTGATGTTGGGGCCAACAGCCAAGGTCTTGGGAGTTGATTTGATGCAGAGGGGTTATCAGGCTATTGACTTGGGACACATCGATTCTGAGTATGAATGGTTCCAAATGAAAGCGACTTCCAAGGTGAAACTTGACCACAAGCACACTGCTGAGCATAATTTTGATACAGATATTCAGTTTACAGATGATGCGGACTACCTTCTTTCCGTAAAGGCTTGGGTGGGTGTTGCGCCGCAAACTCTACAGGAGGTTTCGGTGAAAGAAGAGCATAAAATGCAATCAGAATTTACTTTGATTAGTATTATTGTCCCTGTTTATAATGTGAAGCCATACTTAAAACGTTGTATTGATTCCTTATTGAAACAAACCTATCCTCATTTTGAATTGATTTTAATTAATGATGGTTCGACAGACGGAAGTGCCTTCGTTTTGGAAGAATATGCCAAAAAAGATGAGCGGATCCGAGTTATTCATCAGGAAAACGCAGGAGTATCTGCTGCTCGAAACAAGGGAATCGATAATGCAAATGGGGAATATATTACCTTTGTTGACTCGGATGATTTTGTGGAAGATTTCTATCTAAAACATCTGTATGATGGAGCGATAGAGTCAGGATCGGATATTGCTGCCACAAATTTCACCTCTTTCAACGAGGAACGGCAGTCTTTCCTTTTTTACCATAACGAAGGAAATTACTTCCAAACAGTCTATTCTGTCCAGGAGTGGTTGGATCTAGAAGGAGATATGAAGAACAATATGCATCTAGCTTTCACCTTCTCTCCTTTGAAACTATTTAAAAGGTCCTTGTTTGGGGATATTCGCTATCCGGTAGGGCGTCTTAGAGAAGATGATGCAACGATTTATAAGTTGTATTTGAAAGCTAACCAGATTCATTTCACCAATGAAGGTCCTTATTACTATTCTCAACGGCCGGAAGGACTATCTCGATCTGCTATGTTGCAGGATATTACGACCATGATTAGTAATGCCGAGGAGCGTATTGCTCTGCTAGTGACGATGGGCTATAATCCAAAAGCTCAGATCGCTTCGTATGTTGCTCGCTTAGAAAAATGTAAAGCCGATGCCCTCTATGCAGGACAGATAGAATTGTATCGAACGATAGGGGTGAAGTTAGAATTATACGATCAATTTAGAAAGTTTAAGTAGGATGGAAAAAGTATCGGTTATCGTTCCTGTTTTTAATGCGGGTATTTATTTGAAACAGTGTTTGGATAGTATTATAAATCAAACCTATCAAAATCTTGAAATAGTATTGGTGAATGATGGTTCAACGGATGGAAGTGCTAGCGTTTGTGAGCAGTACCGACAAAAAGATAGTCGAGTTAAACTGGTGAATAAGCCTCTGGGTGGGGGCGGAGTAGGTGCAGCCAGAAACACAGCCTTACAATTGGTGAGTGGAGACTATATTCTCTTTGTTGATAATGATGATTGGTTGGAACCGAATCACATTGCATATCTCTATCAGTCGTTGAAAGAGACGGATGCTGATATTGCTGTTGTTAACTTTACACAATTTATGGAAGAGACGAGTTCATTTGCTTTCCATTTACAAGCTCAAGATTACTTTAGACAGGTTTATAGTCCGCAAGAATGGTTTAATAAAGAGTATGAAGGCCGATTTGCGATTAGTCAATGCTTTACAGTTCCGTGGTGCAAACTCTATAAATCCTCCCTATTGGAAGGCATTGTTTATCCAGAAGATGAAAAAGTTGAGGACGACTATACAACCTGGAAAATTTATCTGAATGCTGATCGCATTGTCTTTTCAAATACGAGTTTATATTACCATCGAAAAAGACAAACAAGTGTTACTAAAACGGTCGAAATCTCTTCTGTCTTTCCTCTAAAAAGTATTGAAGAACGAATTACAGTTTTGTCATTAATTGGTTTTGATATTGCGCCGGAATTAATGGCGTATAGATGGCGATTGAATCTACACAAGGATTTTTATTTGAAAGCTGGTAGGATGCAAGACTATCAAAAATGTATGCAAAAGATTTCAATTTTAGAAAAATGGAAAAGGTGAGAGTAATCTTATCTTTTCTTTTCATTACCAGCCTATGACAGAGAGTTTGAGTCTCTCCGTATCGGAATCTGCCTTTGAGTCCGTCTCCGAGTCGCTATCCAATTCTATCCAGCAATCCCTCTCCTTGCTCGGAGGAATGCTGTTATTTGGACTACTCAAAAAGAAAAACAAAAAGAAGAGCAAGAATAATCATGAAACCAGTTGTAATCAACTGGGTTTCATGATTTTATTGATATAAAAGTGAAAAATAGTGAAAATATATGAAAGAAATCTATTTTGAAAACTATTTTTTAACAATATACTAAGCTCGAAAACTAAAGAAAAAATACGTTTTCATTTAAGTAAAATTATTGACATTAGTATCACTTATTGGTAAAATGGATTGATTATTTAGCGGACTATTGCTGATTGGTACATTTTTAGGGCGCTAAATAATAAAGCAACATCAGGAGGATTTCTTTGAATGAAAATGCAAAGAAAAGATGACTTTACCGAAGTATCTCGAAAAAGTCGTGTAAAAATGCATAAATCCGGTAAGCACTGGGTGAGAACAGTCATGTCGCAAATCGGTTTGATGCGTATTGGAGGCAAGTCTTCGGCAAGTCCAGCCGAGGTCAATCTTGCCACTGTAAAACGTTCAATGACCGCAAGCCAATTGTTGCGCGGTTTAGCAGCAGCGGGAGCTGTTGTGGGGGGGAATGTCGCGGTTGAAACCGTTATGGCTTCTGAAGTTGTCGCGACATCAGAGACAAGTACATCAACCTTGGCAGAAGCAGATACTGTCGTGTTGACGACAGTTGTCGATTCAGATTCAATTTCAGTAAGCTCCTCGGAATCAACATCGATTTCCGAATCAGCGAGTCAATCTGAGTCAACCTCAGCATCGGAATCGACTTCGATTTCTGAATCCGAATCACTCAGTTCATCAGAGTCCGTATCGAACTCAGAAAGTCAGTCGGCTTCAGAGTCGCTCTCTGTTTCAGAATCAACTTCTGTTTCACATTCGGAATCTGAATCAGCATCGACTACGCTATCAAGTTCGACAAGCTCTGAAACCAGCACAAGTGAATCAGCAGCAAGTGATACAGGTTCAGAAACCAGTGCGAGCGAAACGGACGCTACAACTGTAGCAGAAGAAAAGCAAACCTTAGAGCAAGTTGTTTCGGAAGCAGAGGTTTTAGTACAAATCGCAAGTAACCAAACTGCACCAAGCCAAGCCTTGCTAACTGCAATTGGAACCAGTCGTGATCAGCTGCTGTTGGCTCAAACCATCTTAGGAGATGCGGATGCGACTGCGGCTGACCTTGCTACCATTATCAGCAGTTTGCAAACAAGCAATCAAGCAATTGGTCTTTTGTTGTTGGAAAATGATGAAGATGGCATCATTACTTTTGCTCTTAATACTTCAACGACAGCAACCGTGACCAAAGTTGGTGAAGGATATGGTATTTTGGTTGATACCTTGTCAACTGCTTCACCATCAATGGATGATGCTAACGGTGCTGCAATTTCAAATCCAACAAATAATACAAGTTTTACGCCTTCATCAGAATCAGAAAGATTCACCTTTAACTATTCTAAATTTAACTGGTTTGGCGATCAGCTGTCTGATAAGACAATCAGAGAAAATTATTACTTCCGTTATTCGTTAGACTATGATTCATCAACTACAACAACTTACATTGAGTTAGTTAATAAGACAACAAATACTGTGGTTGAAAGCCACACTTTGGATAAGGGTGAGACTGCAACATTCACTTACTTCCAAAGTTATGAAGGTGCTAACAACTTGCCGTTAACAATTACTTACGGTGATAGTACTTCATCAAGTACAACTTCTGGTGAGCTTCAATTACAATACAACGGTGGTACCCTAACAAATACCTTAGTACCAACTTACCAAGAATATACAACATACTATAAGACAACTGATGGAAAAACAATTGCCACTTACACCATCAAAGGTATTGGTGGACAAATGGCAACTCCATCAGGTGTTCGTACCTTTACTGGTTATGATTATGCAAGAACAACAGGTGGTACTGCGGTACGCCTTTATTCTCCAGGAACTATTTATAATGATGGTGCGATTTCTACATCGTATATTAAACGTCTGGCAGAAGTTGTAGATGAGAACGGTAGCGTTGTTAAGACGATATGGGTAAAAGATCCTACTTATACAGGTACAGTTGATTATAACTCGACTGACACAACAGGCTTTATCAAGGTCATGGAAACTTCTGTCATGGCTCCAGGGACAGCGAATACGAGTCTTGTCGTCCCGGTTACTGATATTATCTCAGCTGAAGAGTCTGCCCTGGCTACAGCCAATGCACAAGCTGGTAAAACAGGTAATGATATCTTCTCTGTCATCTATGAAGATAACTATCAAACCATCCGTATTGGTTTTGATGGTTATGCCAAGGCGGCGAAAAGCTATCCTGTAAGTATGTTAGTGCAAGTTATTCTGAAATCAGGTCACCCGGATTATGCACCAAACTATACAAATTCAGCAGGTAACGTAATAAACCCAAATACTAAAGGGTCATCGGTAAACTTAGCCAACGGTTTGAATTCAACTACAGTTAACGAAACAACGCACTGGTACAGAGTTGATACATCTGAGTCTGAATCACTCTCGAATTCAAATTCACATTCATTGTCTGAATCTGAATCAACTTCTAACTCAGAATCAGCATCAAATTCAGAATCCATCTCAAATTCTGAGTCACTGTCTAATTCTGAATCAACATCAAATTCAGAATCACTTTCAAATTCGATTTCTGAATCTGTTAGAGAATCCGTCTCCGAGTCTATTTCAGAATCAGTAAAAGAGTCAGTTTCTGAATCAATTTCAGAATCAGTAAAAGAGTCAGTTTCTGAATCAATTTCAGAATCAGTAAAAGAGTCAGTTTCTGAATCAATCTCAGAATCAGTAAAAGAGTCAGTTTCTGAATCAATTTCAGAATCAGTAAAAGAGTCAGTTTCTGAATCAATCTCTGAGTCAGTATCAGAATCAATTTCTGAATCAGTATCTGAATCAATCTCAGAATCAATTTCTGAATCTGTATCAGAGTCAATCAGCGAATCAGTATCAGAGTCTGTGTCTGAGTCAGTTTCAGAATCAATTTCAGAATCAGTAAAAGAGTCAGTTTCTGAATCAATCTCTGAGTCAGTATCAGAATCAATTTCTGAATC